>JAISQR010000121.1 GCA_031274035.1 Treponema sp.
GTGTATGAAAAACCAAAGGAAGGGAAAACTGACACATTCCTTGCTGTGGGTTATAACCGTGCGGGAAACCTGCTTGAGATTGGCTATCGTGAGTTTGATGATGGAAGTTATTATGTATTTCATGCCATGAAGTGTCAGGATAGATGGCTCAAAGAAGCTGGTATTGGAGGGTAATATGGCAATGTCAATGACTGATGAAGAAGCGGAAGCCCTGGATGAGGAGTTCACCAATGGTTCGCTTAAGCTGGGCGAAGGGACAGGCCCCATCATGCGCCGTCGAGAGCTTTTGCGCGGACTGGATGAGGTAAGCTTCAATTATATTATGACGCTTGCCGAAGCATCAAATAAACAGCCTCTACAGATCATCGGTGAAATTGTGCGCCGCGACATTGCCGCCCGCGCCGCCACGGTGTAAAACCGCGCTTTACCTATAAAGACGGGATACAGAGGGTTGTCCTCTAACCCTTCTTCCTTTGTGCTCTTTGTGGTTAAATTCTTCTGATTTGCATTGCGGGTCAAGTTTAGAACTAAAGGGCGGGGTATTACACCCACGCATTCCAATAAAGCGTGCGAAGGCACGTCTTTCCAATTAAGGCAGCACAGCGTAAGGCCCAATAAAAGTTGCGGCTTAAAATTAATGTTTTAGGCCGTAGAGAGTGTTTTCTAACCAAAACCTTCGTGTTCTTTGTGTACGTTGTGGTTAAATTTCTTCAAATTTGGGTATTTTCGCGGTACTTGAAAGTTGTGTACCTCCCTTTTCATGCCTTTAGCGGTTGAATTTAAAAGTAAAATTGCTGCCTTTTTTCCTATACCTCTTGACAATTTGGGTGAGATAGTTAATAATTCCTATTAAAATTATAGTAATAATATAAATTAGGGATGATAATGGGTATTCTGGATATAGTGGGGAATACAGCCCTTTTGGAACTTTTTGCGGAACAAAAACCGTCCAGGGCCGGTCTCTTTGCCAAGGCGGAATTTCTTAACCCTTCGGGATCCGTAAAAGACAGGGCCGCCAAAGCAATGATACTTGAAGGAATAGAACAGGGAAAATTAACCAACGGAAAGACTATCATCGATGCCACGAGCGGTAATACCGGCATAGCCTATGCTATGATCGGCGCGGCCTTGGGCTATGCGGTAAAGATATACCTTCCCGCCAATGCAAGTATGGAACGCAAGAGCATTATGAGGCATTACGGAGCGGAGCTGGTAGAAACAAGCCCCCTTGAAGGTTCCGACGGGGCCTTTCTTGCCGTTCAGGAAGAAGTAAGGGCATACCCTGAAAAATACTTTTACCCCAACCAGTACAACAACGACACGAACTGGAGGGCTCACTTTAACGGCACGGGGGTGGAGATATGGGAACAGACCGGGGGGAGAATAAGCCACTTCATCACGAGCATGGGGACATCGGGAACTTTTATGGGTACATCCCGCAGGCTTAAAGGGTATAACCCCAGGATAAGGGCAATAGCGATCCAGCCCGATTCGCCCTTCCACGGTATCGAGGGAACCAAGCACATGGAAAGCACCCTCAAGCCCGGCTTTTATGATCCTGCATGGCCCGATGATTTTGTAACGGTAAACACCGAAGATGCCTATGCTATGGCCCGCCGCCTTGCCAGGGAAGAGGGCGTCTATACAGGGGTTAGTTCCGCCGCCAATGTTCTTGCCGCCCTTCGCCTTGCGGAAACCCTGCCGCGGGATGCCCTGGTCGTTACCATACTCTGCGATTCCGGTACCCGTTATATGTCGGATCGTTTCTGGGATGAAGCTGCGAAGCCTTCCGGGGGGAATGATGATTAAACTAAACGAAGGCTTGAGGGAGCGTATACAGAAAGAAGGCGAGGGAGCTTACCCCAATGAATGTTGCGGGTTCCTTTTGGGCAGGATAGAGGATGACGGCGGCCGGATCGCGGAGGCGATTATCCCTATTGAAAACGCGCGGGAAGAAGCGGAACAGTACCACCGCTTTAGAATTGAACCGGAAGATTTTATGCGGGCCGAAAAGGAGGCCCGTAAACAGCACTGGGACGTGTTGGGCTTTTATCATTCCCACCCCGATCATCAGGCTGCGCCTTCGGAATACGATAGGGAACACGCCCTTCCGTTTTATTCCTACGTCATTGTTTCGATTACAGGAACCGGAGGAAAGACAGGAAGGGCGGGAGATATGAAGAGTTGGGAACTATCCCCCGGACGGAGGGAATTTTTTGAGGAGGAGATGCTATGCCGGTAATCATACAGATACCCACGGCTTTACGGAACTTTACGGATCGCAAGGGAGAGCTTACAGTAGAAGGCGCCACGGTAGGAAAGGCCGTTGCCGCACTGTCGGAGCTTTACCCCGATATAAAGCCCCATATCTATCAGGAGGATACGGGCGAACTGCGGTCGTTCATCAATGTCTTTGTGGGGGATACAAACATCAGGAAGCTGCAAGGACTTGATACGGCCCTTTCCGATGGGGCTGTTATCATGTTGGTTCCCGCAATTGCGGGCGGGCGCCCGTAATGTCTTCCGGCATCATTGAAGACAGCCGTCTTCAAGATCTTAGCAATGAGGAGATAGGCCGTTACAGCCGCCACCTGCTCCTCCCCGAAGTGGGGCTTGACGGGCAGAAACGGCTCAAGGCAAGCCGTGTGCTCATTGTGGGTACGGGGGGGTTGGGTGCGCCGCTGGTTCTCTACCTTGCCGCCGCGGGTGTAGGAACCATTGGCATTGCGGACTTTGACTTTGTGGAAGAATCGAACCTTCAGCGTCAGGTGATCCACGGGACACGCGATATTGGAAGGCCCAAAGTTGCCTCCGCCAAGGATAAGATCAGAGGGATCAATCCCCATATACATGTGGAAACCTACAATACCCAGCTTTCAAGCGCCAATGCGCTGGAAATTCTTAAAGATTATGACGTGGTCGTTGATGGCACGGACAATTATCAAACCCGCTATCTGGTGAACGACGCATGTGTGCTTTTGAATATTCCCAATGTATACGGATCGATTTTCCAGTTTGAAGGCCAGGCATCGGTTTTTTATGCTAAAGCAGGCCCCTGTTACCGCTGCCTCTATCCAGAGCCTCCTCCTCCGGGGCTGGTCCCTTCCTGTGCGGAAGGCGGTGTAGTCGGAGTGCTGCCGGGTATCGTGGGCTGTATCCAGGCTAACGAGGTGATCAAATTGATTGTAGGATCCGCCGAGGAATCGGCAAACGTTGCGGAAAGCCTTATCGGACGGCTGCTCCTCTTTGACGCATGGAAGATGAAATTCAGGGAACTCAAGATTGATAAGGACCCGCACTGCCCTATCTGCGGAGAAACCCCCAGTATCCATGAACTTATCGACTATGAGCAGTTCTGCGGCCTTAAAAAAAATACCGAAGAGAAGCCGGTAGAAACCATTACAGCGCCGGAATTGAAGCAGAGGATGGATAAGGGCGATTCCATCCAGATCATCGATATTCGTGAGCCCCACGAACGGGCCATCGTTAAATTCCCCCAGGCAAAGGCAATACCTTTGGGACAGATGGTACGGCGTATAGGCGAGTTCGATCCTGCCGTGGATTCGGTATTTATCTGCAAGATAGGCCAGCGGAGCATCTTTGCCATCCGCGCCCTGCGGGAAGCAGGCTATACGGGAAGGCTGCTTAACTTGAAGGACGGTTTAAACGCATGGGCGCGGGAAGTGGATACAACATTACCGGTTTATTAGGAATAAGACAGGAGTGAAAGAGACTTTTCCCGCATATAATTTTCACTGCTAACAGCTAACTATCAAGGAGATTAACATGGCTGAAAAAAATTTGAATGCATTAGGACGGGATGCCGCATATCAGTTGGCAAATGTAACCAAGACGCCTCCCCAGTACGGCGCACTGACCCCCAAGTGGCTGGCCAGGATTCTGGAATTCAAGGGGCTTGAAACCGGTATATACCGGGTGAACAAGGTGGTGGAGGGGGAGACGCCCCTGGATGCGCTGTGCAGCCAGGACCCCAAAAAGGTAGAGATTCCCAAAGGCTACATTGAATATGAAAGTAAACCGCGGGAATACAGGCTAAGTTCCATATCAACGATTATCAATATAGATACCAAAGTGTCTGATGTGTACAGCGTCCCCTACAATCAGGTGAACGAGCAGCTTGCCTTGGCCATCGAAAGCCTTAAAGAGCGGCAGGAAAGCCAGATTGTCAACAGCGATGATTACGGTCTCCTGAAAAACGCGGCCGATTCCCAGCGGGTGCAGCCCCGCTATGGAAGGCCCATGCCGGATGATCTGGACGAACTTTTGACTAAGGTCTGGAAAGAACCTTCCTTCTTTTTAGCCCATCCACGGGCTATAGCGGCCTTTGAACGGGAATGTACACGCCGGGGCGTACCGCCTGTAACGGTGAATGCGGCTGGAGGTACTTTTATCGCTTGGCGGGGGGTGCCTCTTATCCCTACGGATAAGCTCTTTGTGGACGGTCTTAAAAACCCCAAGGCTAAAACCGGTAAGACCAATATCCTTCTGATCCGTTCGGGGGAAGCAAAGCGGGGGGTCATCGGCCTCTACCAGGCAGGTCTGCCCGGAGAACAATCGCGCGGGCTCTCGGTCCGATTCCGGGGTATAGACGATGACGGCGTCGCTTCCTACCTTCTCTCGGTGTACTGCTCGGCTGCCGTCCTTGCGGATGATGCATTGGCGGTGCTGGAAGACGTTGAAGTCGGTGATTACTATGACTATGACTAAGGGTTTAGCCTCCCCCGGTGATTACGGCCTTCCTGCGGAGGGGGAGCTTGCGGCATTGGCGGCGCAGATCTGGGATTGGGGCCTAAGCGGTTCGCTTGGGGCCGCGGACCAGGTAAAGACGGAACCGGGTAAGATTGAACAGGGCGGAACCGAACGACCGGCGGCGGATACCGGGGGAATCGATTTTTCCGTTTCCCCTCCCTCTGTTCCCGCCTATGCGCCTGCGCTAATTCCCAATGGCGGAATTCTGCCCCGTAAAGCGGCTTCTCAAATCCCTGCCCGCCCCTATTCCGGTTTATCCACACCGGCCGGCCGGTACATCGGTATAAGGAGCCTCGATTCGATCCGCGCTGATTTTCCAATCCTTGCCGAAAAGGTGAACGGCCATGATCTTGTTTGGCTTGATAACGCCGCCACTACCCAGCGGCCCAGGGCGGTGATCGACAGACTTGTCCGGTATTACGAACATGAAAATTCCAATGTGCATAGAGGCGCGCATGAATTGGCAGCCCGATCCACCGATGCCTACGAGGATGCGCGTAAAACAATTGCCCGCTTTATCGGCGCTCCTTCAGCGGACAATATCGTCTTTGTCAGGGGCACTACCGAGGGGATCAACCTGGCGGCACAGGCCTATGTGAAACAGTTCCTTAAACCTGGGGATGAGATAATCCTTACTATGCTGGAACACCATGCAAACATCGTACCCTGGCAGATCATAGCCGCCGAAACCGGAGCCTTACTGCGGGTTGCGCCTATAGACAGTACCGGCCAGATCATCCTTTCCGGTTACGAAAGGCTCTTTAACAGCCGCACCCGTTTTGTTGCCGCAACTCAAGTTTCCAATGCCCTTGGAACCATTGTTCCGGTAGAGGAACTGGTGCAGATTGCCCATGCCCGCGGGGTGCGCATCCTCATAGACGGGGCGCAGGCCGTGTCCCACTTGCCGGTAAATGTGAGCGCCCTGGATGCGGACTTCTTTGTCTTCTCAGGGCACAAAATATTCGGCCCTACGGGCATCGGCGTTCTCTACGGTAAAACCGATGTGCTGGAAACCGCCCTGCCGTACCAGGGAGGCGGTAACATGATCGCCGATGTTACCTTTGAGCGGACCCTATACCAAAAAGCCCCCGCCAAATTTGAAGCCGGTACGGGCAGCATTGCCGATGCGGTAGGCTTGGCCGCGGCTCTGGACTATGTTTCCGCTATCGGCATAGAAAACATAGCCGCATATGAGCACGAGTTGGTTCAGTACGGTATGAAGGAACTTGCCGGAGTGCCGGGACTGCGCCTTGTGGGAACGGCCGCCGCCAAGGCCAGTGTTCTTTCCTTTGTGCTGGACGGTTTCGACAATGAGGATGTAGGAACCTATCTCAATACCAGGGGAATTGCGGTCCGTGCTGGACACCACTGCGCCCAGCCGGTACTGAGGAATTTCGGGCTTGAAGGAACGGTACGCCCTTCGGCGGCCTTTTACAATACCTTTGCGGAAATTGATCAACTGGTACGGGCGCTCCTTGAACTGGCGGGGTAGCCCCCTCGAATAAAGAAATAACAATGAGGAAAAGGCTATGGCTAAAACGGTAGACACACGGTTAAAGTATCTTACGGATATTCTGACCAAAAGCTATGAAGATCACGAGGAGATTATCAAGATCGATTCGGGAAGTCTTTTGAACCGGAGCCGTATCATCGATATACTCGAATTGCTGAGGAATCTTATCTTTCCCGGATATTTTGGCAAGAAGAATATTTCTTCCGGTGCGGTAGAGTACTATGCGGGCGATCTTCTTGAGGAGGTGTTATTTTCCCTTTCAAAAGAAATAAGGCGATCATTGGAAATAAGCGAGAGCTTTGGAGGGTTAAGCGCGAAGATACTTGAAGACAAGGCGGGGGAGATAACTTTTCTCTTTTTATCAAAACTTCCTGATATCCGCGAATGTCTTGCTACGGATGTCTCCGCTGCCTTTGACGGGGACCCCGCGGCTTCAAGCCGTGATGAGATCATCTCGTCCTATCCGGGGATATACGCCATTATGGTGTACCGTCTTGCCCATATATTGTATGAACTGGACGTTCCCCTTATTCCCCGCATTATGACCGAACATGCCCACAGCGTTACAGGCATCGACATACATCCGGGAGCGGTTATCGGCCATCATTTCTTTATTGATCACGGCACAGGTATTGTCATAGGGGAAACCACCATCATCGGCAACCATGTGAAGATATACCAAGGCGTAACCCTGGGCGCCCTTTCTACACGCGGCGGTCAGAATCTTAAAAGGGTAAAACGCCATCCTACGATTGAGGATCACGTAACAATCTATTCAGGCGCTTCGATCCTTGGGGGTGTAACAGTGATAGGCGAAGGTGTTGTCATAGGCAGCAATGCCTTTGTTACCAAATCCGTACCGGAAAAGACCAAGGTTAGCATCAAGAACCCTGAATTGCAATTCAAAATGGACGAAAAAAATACCCTGACAAAAGAAGAATTGCAGCAGGATGAATTCTGGGATTGGGTGATTTGAGCTGAAAACCGGAAGTCTCTCCGAATATATAAGGCCCCCGCTAGGAGTTTGTGGGGCTTTGCCTAAAAAGCGTATAAATTTGCAATTTATTGCAAATTTATACCTTGCAAACTCCCCAAGGAGCCCTGTTAATCGGATTTTTTGCATTAATATGCAAAAAATCTCCAAAGTCCCACAGGCTCCTAGTACAGCCGCCCGTCCCCGCCAAGCCGTTACTCATGATCAACTGAATAAGTTCGCAATCCTGTTACTTTACCGAACTTATTAAATAGCGCATAATAAACTCTATAATTATGCGTAATAAATTAACCAGCGAACTTGCGGTTTGCGGCCTTAATGCGGTTAAAGCTCTGGGGGAGTATCATCCGCAGAATATCAATCGGCTCTTCCTGCGCGAAGATAGATTGCCCGTCTTTACCGGTATCTGCAAGCAACTGGCCGCCCGCAAGCGGCCGTACAAGATATGCGGCGATGAAGAACTGGAACGTATCTGTAAGAGCAGCCATCATCAGGGTGTGATCGCCATGATGATAGAGCCTGCTGTGCCGGATGTCTCCCGCGAGGATATTGTGCAGTGGGATAGTCAGGGCTGGACCGGCCTTGTTCTCCATTCGGTAGGGAACGATCATAACTTGGGGGCTATAGTCCGCGCCGCCGCATTCTTTGATACACGTATTGTTGTCCTCAACGAAGGCGACGATGCCGCCATGTTAAGTACATCGGCTTACCGTGTAGCTGAAGGCGGTATGGAACAGGTGAGCTTCCGCAGCGTACAGAACACGGCGGCCTTCCTCCGCAGGGTTTCGCGGATTCTTGTAACAATAGGGACCGATTCCCGCGCACGGCAGCGCATTAGTGATATTGCGGGTATTGTTCAAAACGCGGCGGCGGGCAAAGGCCGGAGACCGGGAGCGGTCTTGGTTTTGGGCAACGAAGAGACCGGCCTTCCGCCCGATGTAAAGTCGGCATGTTCCTGTCTGGTACGCATACCCGGCACAGGAACGCCCGAGAGCCTCAATGTATCCCAGGCGGCCGCATTGTTTCTCCGTGAATTATATGAAAAGTAAATAATCCTTAGTATACTTGTAACTTTCCTTTGCGTTCTCCTTTTAGTATATTAGAGATGGGATCGAGCCTGCATGTATGCCGATCCCCTGGGAGCCTGCTGTATTTTTAAACAGGCTCTTTTGGGAGTTTGTAAGGTATAAAATTACAATGAAATTATAATTTTATGCAATTTATAGGCAAAGTCCAACAAACTCCAGGGCGCGTATGCCGGGGAAACGCCAATTATGGGTTTCCTCAATACAAGGAGAGATCGCATGGAAGATTCTTTTGAGAAGGATAAGGGCGGAGCAAACCCTTTCGGGACTAATGGTTCTACAGGACAGGGCGGACAGCGGGGGCATGGAAAGAACGGGCCCAATCTGGTGAATTTTTTGATTATCGGTATTACCATTACGTTCCTGTTGAATATATTTATCGGTAATATGATGGTAAACCGGAAGGTACAGATCGAGTACGGCCAGTTTATCCAGCTTATCGAAAGCGGGGCGGTAAGACAGGTACAGATCGAAGCGGATCAGATAGCCCTTACCCTGAAAAGCAGCGCCGATCAGTCCGCTATACGGAAAATTCTCCGTATAGCGGACTATGATTTTCCCACAGCCGATGCCAGGAATCAACAAACACTACCCGGCAGCCAGAGCGGCGCGGGTCTTATCTACTATACCGGACGCCTGGACGATCCGGGACTTACCGAAAGGCTTATCAGCAACGAGGTAGCCTTTTACAAGCCTATTGTACAGTCCAACCCGATCATGAATTTTATTTCAAGCTGGGTGTTCCCCCTTCTTATATTTTACGGCATCTACTATTTTATTATGCGGAAATTCAGCGCGGGGTTGGGCGCGGGCTTGGGCGGTATGATGAACGCGGGGAAATCCAAGGCCAAATTCTACGATATGGAGAAGAATACCGGCGTCTCCTTTGACGATGTGGCAGGCCAGGACGAGGCCAAGGAAAGCCTCAGCGAAATGGTAGATTTTCTTCACAGCCCGGATAAGTACCGCAGTATAGGCGCAAAACAACCCAAGGGAGCGCTGCTTGTGGGGCCCCCGGGAACCGGAAAGACCCTGCTGGCCAAAGCTGTAGCAGGGGAGGCAAAGGTTCCCTTCTTCTCGCTTGCCGGTTCCGAGTTTGTAGAAATGTTTGTAGGCGTAGGGGCAAGCCGTGTCCGCGACCTCTTCGAGCAGGCGGCAAAGCATGCACCCTGCATCATCTTCATTGACGAGATTGACGCGATAGGGAAAAGCCGCGATAACCAGATGGGAAGCAATGACGAGCGGGAACAGACCCTGAACCAACTCCTCTCGGAAATGGACGGCTTTGATTCGTCCAAGGGAATACTCATACTGGCGGCTACGAACAGGCCGGAAATTCTGGACAAGGCCCTGCTCCGGCCCGGTCGTTTTGACCGGCGGGTTATCGTAGAAAGACCGGACCTGCCCGGCAGAGAAGCCATACTTGAAGTACATGCCAAAAAAGTCAAGCTGGACCCCGGCGTTAAGTTGAGGGAAATTGCCCTTGCAACAAGCGGCGCCACCGGCGCCGACCTTGCCAACATGGTAAACGAAGCCGCTCTCAGGGCTGTACGCTATAACCGTTCAACGGTATCGCAGGAGGATCTTATGGATGCGGTTGAAGTGGTCATAGCCGGCAAGGAGAAAAAGGACCGCATACTCAACGTCCAGGAAAAGAGAATGGTTGCATTCCACGAGGTAGGCCATGCGCTTGCTTCCGCATTGCAGAGCCACTCAGCGCCCTTACAGAAGATCACGATAGTCCCGCGCACTATGGGGGCGCTGGGTTATACCATGAATGTCAGCGATGAGGAACGCTACCTCCTTACCAAGTCCGAACTCCTCTGCCAGATCACAACCCTTCTTGCAGGCCGGGCTGCCGAAGAGGTAGAGTTCGGCGAGATGAGCACAGGCGCATCCAACGATATAGAGAAAGCCACCAAATTGGCGCGGAGCATGGTAACGCAATACGGCATGAGCGACCGTTTCGGCATGATGAACCTTGAGAGTCCGCAAAATCAGTACCTGGACGGCCGCAATGTCTTTACCGCGTCGGAATCGTCAAGCGGCGATGTTGACAAGGAAGTCTCCCGCATCCTGAGCGAATGCCACGAGAATGCGCTGAGGATCCTGCGAAACAACAAGGACGCGCTTGAAGAAATCGCCGCTTTCCTTATTGAAGAGGAAACCATCAGCGGTGTGCAGTTCAGGGAGATGCTCAAGGAGAAAAAGACCGCATAACGGTAATCATGCCTTGTAATGAGGGGGGCCTGTTTCCGCACCGTATCCACGGCTGCGGCCTTCATTCTCCGGCCCCCCTGCGCGGCGAAGCCCTTGCTGGGCTTCGCCGCTACCCCCCTATATATTGCCTACCCTGTTTTTTCTATCTACTATCTACTGTCTTTTAAAGATTCCCCGTCAAAGAGCGGGAAAAAGTTAGCGCGCGTATTCTATAACCCTTGTCTCCCGAATGATTGTTACCTTAATCCTTCCCGGATACCGTAAATCGTTTTCGATCTTCTTGGCAATTTCCTTGGCCAAAGCCCTTGACTGATCATCATTCACCGCTTCGTTGTTGACAATGATGCGGAGTTCCCGTCCGGCCTGAATTGCGTAAGCCTTTTCAACGCCTGTAAAGCCTTCGGCAATGTTCTCCAGATTTTCCAGGCGCTTAATGTAGTTATCCAGAGTCTCCCGCCGTGCGCCGGGCCGGGCCGCGGAAATAGCGTCGGCAATCTGAACTATGACCGATTCTATACAGGAAGGCTCCATATCGTTGTGGTGGCTTCCGATAGCATTGATAACCCGGGGGTCTTCCCCCATTTTCCGAGCCATATCCATGCCGATTTCCGCATGGTTCAGGTCGGAATCCGACTCTATACCCTTGCCTATATCATGGAGCAGGGCCGCCCGCTTGGCTAATTCACGGTTGGCGCCTATTTCCGCGGCCAGAATGCCCGCTATTATCGCCACTTCCCTGGAATGGTAGAGTACATTCTGTCCATAACTGGTACGGAAGTAAAGCCGTCCCAACGCCCGTATCGCATCCTGCTTGATGTTGTGTATCCCCAGATCAAAAAGAACCTTTTCCCCTTCCTCGAATATCTTCTGGGATACGTCCTTAGTTACCTTAGTTACAATCTCTTCTATACGCGCCGGATGGATACGGCCGTCGGTAATGAGCCGTTCCAAGGCAACCTTGGCAATTTCCCTGCGTACCGGATCAAAACAGGAGATAACCACCGCCTCCGGTGTATCGTCTATGATGATGTCAACACCGGTTAGGGTTTCGAGTGTTCGAATATTGCGTCCCTCCCTGCCTATAATCCGGCCCTTCATCTCATCATTCGGCAGGGTAACGGTCGTTACGGTAACCTCCCCCGTAACCTCGGTGGCAAGGCGCTGTATAGCGGCAACCAAGATATCGCGGGCCTTCTTTTCGCCCGCAATGTTTGATTCCTGCTCAATCTTGTTGATCAGCGCCTGTGCGTCGTGTTTAGCATCATTCTCCAAGTTTAGAATAATGATAGCCTTTGCCTGTTCTGCGGTAAGCCCTGATATACGCTCCAATTCTGAGCGATAACGTTCCTCCTCCCGTCCCAGCGCTTTCTCCCGTTCCTGAAAAGACTTTTCCTTCTCTACCAGCGTTTGTTCCGTTCTTTCAATCTGATTAATCTTTTTTTCCAGTGTTTCTTCTTTTTGAACAACACGCCGTTCATACCGCTGCAATTCGCTCCTTCGTTCCCGAGTCTCCTTCTCCTGCTGGTTTCGTTCGCGGATTACTTGATCTTTTGCTTCAAGAAGAATTTCCTTCTTTTTGGCTTCAGCTTCTTTTATCGCATCCTGTTTAATCCGCACGGCCTGTTGTTCCGTCGCGGAAAGTTGATATCTGGCGTACAGCCATCTAATAGTCCAGCCTAAAGTTAACCCGGCAAGTGGGAGGATTATATACAATATCCAATTTAGCAGAGCCATTAGCCCACCCCTCACCGTTAAAAAATAGAATCCTATCTAGTTTACGGTAAAAGAGACCTTGCTGTCAATATTCCCCATTAGTTAAAATAGGGGTGTATAACCGCATAAATGCCTTAAAAAGGCGCTGCATCGCGCCGCATCCCCTAAACTACTTGACAACAGGGAAAAAAAATCTAAATATTAATCATCTTATTTTAAGAGGAGTTATTTATGAGAAGAGAAGAGAAGAGAAGAGAAGAGAAGAGAAGAGAAGAGAATTTCAGACTAAATTAGTCAGCATTATGCTGGCCTTCGGCCTGCTCTTGTTTTTTGGATGCGGCAACGATGACGACGATGGCGAAGAAACGCTTACCGGGGCGGTAACTGTTCCAAAACCTTCGGAATTACCGGAATTGCCCGGCGGTAATACCTTGGTCGCTACAGAAGCGGAAGCACAAGCCCTTTTATCCGCTAGCAGCCTGTAAACACTAAACGATTCGGTAAATTTTCACTGCACCCTATCATTTAGTGTTTACAGAGTAATTGTTGACATAGATTAAGAATTTAAACCGGCTGCCGTCATATAACCGGCTTCAAAGAGTCCGCACACTGCCGTTATCGCAGATAGTAGTGTCAATCTGTATTTTTGCGCGGCTCTTAGGAGCTAGTCCTGAAAAACTATCCAGCAGATACCAGCAGGCATAGTCCACGATAGCATTTAAGTTCACATCCACGGTGGTAATGGGGGGGAACATGCCGTTATACCGGTCGCTTTTATCAAATCCTACTATACTTATGTCATCCGGTACTTTTAAACCATGCCTGTACAGGGCGGTATAACAGCCGTAGGCCAGATCATCATTAAAGGCAAAGACGGCGGTCGGCCTTAGCTCTCCCTGCATTGCCAGAATGCCTTCGCCTGCCGAAATACCTGAGCTAAAGGTCCAGTCTCCAGGAATGAGGTATTCAGGCAAAAGGGGCAGGCCCTTGACTGTATAAAGGGATTGTATCCCGCTTAGACGTTCCATAGTGGTCTGGTGGCTGCTTTTGCCCGTGATAAAGGCAATTTTTTTATGTCCTGCCTCGGTAAGCAGTTTTGTTACCTGGTATGCACCTTCAAAGTTGTTGCTTACAATGCTGGTAAAATGGGGGGTATAATGGTTAACCGATACGCAGGGCAGGCCGGACAGGACGGCTTCGCGGTAATAGGTATCATAGTTGAGACTGTCGAAGATGATTCCCTGGGGCGCTGCGCTGCAAATAGTCTCCGATACCATTCCGGCCCTGCTAACCGGCTTAAAGAGAAGGTTAAAGCCCAGCCGGGATAAACGGCTTTCAAAACTGTGGATTAAGTTATAGTGAAAACTTTCCCCATTAGATGAACGGAGATAATCAACCTGTGTAATAAGGATGATGATCTTGCTGGCCTGATTTACAGGGGCGGCAAGGGCGGGAGACGGTATGTCAGATGGGGTGTGGAGCAGTATCCTGGTACCAATTCCGGGCGACCGCGCTATGCGTTTTTCATCAACAAGAATCCGCAGAGCCTTCCGTACCGTGTTACGTTCTACATCAAAACGCAGGCACAGTTCATTTTCGCTGGGCAGTTTCCCGCCCGGAGGATAGACGCCGTCCCTTATTTCCGAGATGAGGATGCTGTAAATCTGTCTGAAAACCGGCATTTTGCTGGTTCTGTCTATATCCGTCCCCATAGTTCATTTTTATCCGAAAGTATGCGGATGCTTCCTCCTGCGGTTTAAAAGCCCTCTTTTAAAAGGGACTGGGCAAGAATAACTTCCGCCACCTTCATAGTGTTGACGGTATTCTCGAAGGCGCACATAGGCTGGCCGCCATTTGTACAACAGTTTGCAAAATCCTCAGCCGCCGCAAGAACCCCGGTGTATATATAATCTTCCTTGCTGCCTGCAACTTCCGCCGTATCAAATACCGCAGGGGTCAGGCTGCCGCCGGTATACATATACCCCTTAGCCTCATGCTCGGCCTCAACGAAGATGCCGGGGGCGTGCATTTCTACAGCGAAAATACGTTTACCCGAAGACCAGTTGTTCATCAGGTGTCCCACGCAGCCGTTGGCAAAGGTAAGTTGGGCCATAATGAAGTTGATGTCCACTGTACCGCCTATGCGGTTGGTAACGCTGTCAACCTTGACAACTTCCGAGCCGGCCATCCAGCGCAGGGTATCAATGGCGTGAACCGAATCGTCCATCATGTGATCCCTTGCACCAAGGAAATCCTTGATGTCGCTCTTGTAGAACTTACAGACGGCATGGTTTATCGGGCCCCGCTTGAGGCATTCCTCGTGGAGTTTACGGATCATGGGGGTATAGCGCCGCTGAAGGCTTACCTGGGTTACTACCCCTTTGCGTTTGGCTGCGGAGGCAAGGGCTCTTGCCTGGTGTATGGACAAGGCCAGGGGTTTTTCAATATAGAGATGCAGCCCCTGGTTAAGGCACCACATCCAGATATCATACATAAGGTGCGGCTGGCCGACAACCACCGCGGCGTCGGGCTTAAGATCGGTTATCATCTTTTGATAATCAAAAACACCGCCTGCGCCGTAGCGGTTCCCGATGCCGTACTTATCGGCTGTTTTTTGCAGCCGCTCCTGGTCAATATCACAGATCCCCGTTATTTCAACCTTGCCCTTCTCCGATAAATTGTTGAAGGACGGATAGATTACGGCATTCGCCCGGCTGCCGGCGCCGATCATGACAACTTTCAATGCGTTCATCGTTCAACCCCCAAATAAACCTTTGATATATCTGATATCTTCCCGTGCATATTTTTCTACATTAGGTTCGTCGCTGTATTCGGCAGGCAGACAGATCGTGCCGCTGTAATTCCGCTTTTTGAGGTAGTCTACAGCTTCTTTCCAGCTTCCCATGCCCCGGCCTCCGGGTACCCAGTTTACTCCCCACTGGGCCTCTTCCTCCTGGGCGGCTTCGTTTTTACGGAACCAGTGGGCGGCTTTAAAGTTTACCATGCACAGATGATCCCAAAGGCAGTCCAAGGCATAGCGGGGCGGCTCTCCGGCAAGCCCTGAGTGGCCGGCGTCCCATACGGCAGCGATATACTTGGGATCGTAATCTTTTAAAAGGATATACGAATCGTATGAACTGGCAATATCTGCGCTGCCATAGTGCATCTGTACACCCAGGGTAACGTTAAATTTTTTACAGAAGGGAAGGATGGCGTCATATCTGCGGTGCAGGGCGTTCATGTTTTCGTGGAAACCCATAGCCCGGTTGAAGCTCTGGCAGATACGAATGATGGGGATGCCCGCCTCACCGCAGCCGGCAAAGACTTGCTCGTTGATTCCCGCAACTTCGCCCTTTCCGTCGGTTGTCTGCACGTCAATTCCCGCGGCAAGGCTTGCAACCGTTACGCCGGATTTTTCCAGTGTTTTGACAAGGCGTATAATCCCCTTAACGCCCTCCGCCGGTTCTACCTGAAAACCGTCCCTCAGAGGGTATTCTACGGCGTCATAGCCCATATCCCGTATCAATGCGCCCAATTCCTCCAGGGATTGAGTCTTCCAGGGTTTGGTAAAAACGGAAAAGCGGTTTTTACTCATAATATTCTCCCTTAATATGGTTTAATAGCAAGTATACAAAATTAATGATCATGTATACTTTAATCCAGGCAATATATCTTGTCAATGTTTATGTTGATTTTTAGGCGCGCATTAGAGAAAGTTGATTGAAACATAAAACGTAATTCATTGTTATATAAGGAATTATATGTATACAGTTTTCTCTGTAGAGGTAAGAAACGACAACTAAAATTATTCGCATAACTGAAATTTTTATAATTTCTCGATTAATAAAATAAACATTGACATATCAAAATTTCCGTTTTATGATTAGTTATAGAGTATACAAATAACCTGACAATATGAAAATACAAGGACATGTTCAGGAGCTTATTTATGGAAAAAATCGCGGGAACAGCGGCAGATTTAACACGCGGGAAAAGTAACGTTACCTTGGGGCGCCGGATAATGAATGCACGGGGGTTGTATATCCTTCTTATTATTCCTTTTGTCTATGTAGTTATCTTTAACTATGTCCCTATATACGGGATAATTATGGCTTTTAAGCGGTTTCAGCCCCGGCAGGGGGTATGGAACAGTCCCTGGGTGGGTTTTTATAATTTTGAACGGTTTTTTAATTCCCCCAATTTTTTTAATATAATGAGGAATACCGTGGTACTTAGCATTTATAACCTCATCGCCGGTTTCCCTCTTCCTATTGTTTTGGCTATCTGCTTAAACCACTGCTTTATCTACCGTTTTAAAAAGGCCGTACAGACTCTTACCTTTGCGCCCTACTTCCTTTCGGCGGTGGTTTTGGTAGGGCTTATTACCCAGCTCCTTGCCATGCGTACCGGAGGGGTGAATCTTATATTTAAGTCCCTGGGACTTGGAGAAGTGAATTTTTTAGGTTCAGCCTCTATGTTTCCCCACGTATACGTCTGGGCTTATGTCTGGAAAAACGCGGGGTATTCGGCCGTCATTTACATTTCTTCTTTGGCCGCGGTAGACCCTACCTACCACGAAGCCGCCGTTATCGACGGCGCCAATCTTTGGCAGCGGGTATGGCATATAGACCTGGCGGTTATTCGGCCTATCATCATCATTATGCTTATTCTGAGTATGGGTAATATCCTTGGAGGCGATTTTGAAACCACGTACCTGCTCCAGAATCCGTTGAACATCAATACGTCAGAGATAATCTCTACCTATGTATATAAGGTCGGGCTGGGGGCTAATACCTCAGCCGCTATCGGCGTCAGGGCGGATTATTCCTTCGGCACTGCTATAGGCTTGTTCCAGAATGTAGTCGGGGTGATTCTTACGCTCATGGTGAACAGGATAGCCAACGCCGTTTCCGGCGAAGGCATGTTTTAGGGGGTATCGAATGGCGGGTAGGGTAAAATATCAATCGAGCGGGAACAGGCATACCGCCGGGGATAAGACCTTCTATATTGCTGCCTTTACCTGGCTTGGCTTGGCAGGATTCCTGGTACTCTACCCTATGATATATGTGATAGCCTGTTCCTTCAGTTCTACCCAGGCGATTATTTCGGGGAGGGTGTTCCTTTGGCCGGTGGATGTTTCTCTGGCCGCATACAAGGCGGTGTTTGAGTACCACCTGCTGCGTACCGGCTTCCTCAATTCGCTTCTGTATGTGGCAGGCGGAACGGCCACGGCGGTTACGCTGCTGCTTCTTGCGGCATACCCCCTGTCGCGCAGGGACCTGCCGGGCAGAAAATTTTTCCAGGTCTTTTTTGTAGTTACCATGTTCTTTAACGGAGGTATAATCCCTAACTATATCCTGATGAGGAACCTTCATTTTATCGGTTCGCGTTGGGCTTTGATCATACCATTTCTGTTTTCGTGCTATAATATGATTATCGTAAAATCTTTTTTTCAAAATTCTCTGCCGCCGGGCCTGCTGGATGCGGCCCATATAGACGGCTGCGGCGATACACAGTTTTTCTTTTCCATAGCTCTTCCCTTAGCGGCGCCGGTAATTTCCGTGATGGTGCTCTTTAATGCGGTTGGGAACTGGAACGGCTACTTTCGGGCTATGATGTACCTGACCAAATCGAGTACCTACAACTTCCAACAAGTGCTCCGGGATATTCTCTTTATAGCCCAGATGCCGCCCGATATGCTGGCGGCTATGGATCCCAACCGTGTGGAACAGCTTCAAAACTTGCTGGAACAGCTCCGCTATGCGGTACTGGTTGTAGGCGCACTGCCCATGATGCTGCTCTACCCTTTTATCCAGAAATACTTCATCAGGGGAATGATGATAGGGTCGCTGAAAGAATAGGGCATCAACGCTTTGAGCGATGATAGATAATATTTTGACAGATAATATTTTATCGAGGAGGAATTTTTATGAAAAAATTTTTGGTACAAACTTTAAGTACCGCTTTAGTTGGCGTGCTGTTCCTAAGTTTGGCGTCTTGTAATAGGCAATCAACAACCCCGCCCGCAGCCGCATCTCCATCTACCGGCAGCCAGGTAAGCGGCCCCAAGCTGGAACTGCCTCTGGCAAATGGAGATGTTACCTTCAGCCTGCTTTTAGCCGGTATAGGGAACCTGGTCTCTAGTTTTGACTATGCGGATAATGCCTTTACCAAACGTATTGTTGATGAAACCGGCATCAAACTTGATATTATCGGCGTTTCCGATACCGACTACAAGGCCCGGTTGAATGTACTTTTAGGTTCCGGGGATTATCCCGATCTTATCATCAGCCGCTACAGTGATGTTACCCTTAACGACCTTATCTATTTCGGAAATGAGGGCATTTTTATCTCTATGGACCAGTTCAATCCCCTGGCGTATCCGAATATCAAGGCTGCCTTTGAGGAATATCCTGCCGCTTATGATCGGGTACGGGGCGCCGACGGGAAACTCTACTCCCTGCCCACGGTAAACGACTGCCTCCATTGCCGTTTCCGCGGGGGCCGGGCGGTTTACTATATGCCCTGGATACGGGATAACGGACGTACACCGCCCCAAACCACCGATGACCTGCTGGAGTATCTGCGCTGGGTCAAGGCTAACGATGTGAACAAAAACGGCAACAGAAACGATGAAATTCCCGTTGCTTTTTGCAGGGATGATATTAAAACCGCTATCTCTTACATTGCGAAAGCGTATATGCCCTTTGTGAATACCGATCAGTACTTTGGACTTGGCCTTGTAGACGGCAAGGTAACGGAACAGTACAAGGCCGATGAATTCAGGGAAGCCTTGAAGTATCTGGCGAATCTGTATAAAGAAGGGCTTATCCTGCCCGATTCCTTTACCATGGCCAGACAGCAACTGAGGGCTCTGGGCGGCGCGGATCCGGCCCCTGTGCTGGCCTACGCCTTTACCAATTCTCAAGGCGACGCCAGTTCCACCGGCACCCAGCGATGGATTGAAACCTTTATTGCTCCCGTGCTGAAAGGACCTGCCGGTCAGCAGAATGGTCCAAATAAGGACCCCTGGTCCATCATCAACCCGGGCCTTATCATTACCGACAAATGCAAGAACCCCGAACTGGCGGTTGCCTGGTATAACTACCTTTTGAATTTCGATGTAAGCATGGATGGGTATATAGGCCCCAAAGGCCAGTGCTGGGACGAGCCTGACGCGGGAACTACTTCCCTTATGGGCGGCGCTCCTAAGTATAAACTGCTTATTGGTTACGGTACGCAGCCGGTCAATGCAGGTTGGAACCAGTATAATCCCATGATCCGTAACAACGATTTCCGGCTGGGCGAACAGGCCAAGGGCGCCGATGCGGCGCGGCAGTGGCTCAGTACCGGCGATCCTTCCCTGCTGAGTCAGCTTGTAGATAATGCATCGTACAACGAAGAGCAGAACTATTTTAATACCGTGGATCAGTTCCCCTATGAAATGCCCGCGGGTTACTTTATTCCTCCTATTGCGATGGATGAAACGGATACCGCCCGGCTTGCTGATATCAACGCCAATCTGGAGACCTTTAAAGAACAGGCCTGTGTAGAATTTATTGCGGGCAGCCGCGACATCAACAATGACGCTGTATGGAATACCTACCTTTCCGAACTGGACCGCATGGGTTCCGGTGAAATGGCATCGCTGATACAGAAATATCTTAAATAAAAGAATAGAGAAAGAAAACGGCGCTAAAAGACCGCCGGTCGGGCCTGTGCAGGCTGTTGAGACCGGCGTCTTTGTTTTTAGTAGTATAAAAATGCAAACAGCGCGAAAAGGGCAAACAGTACCGCATTGGCGATTTTGATGAGGGGCATCTTGCCGCGGACAAATTCGGAAAGGTCAAAGGTTTTCCTGCCCCGATAGCACAATACTACCAGCAGAGCCGGCGGAAGGGCGGCGGCCAGGGTATAGCAGAGAAGGGCTGTAAACGTAAGGGGGAAACTGCCTGTATCGGTACGTAGCAGGTAGATGATCGCGGCAAGGTATATCTGTCCGGTGCACAGGAATTCTCCGGCGGAGACTATTATCCCTAAAAGAAAAATCGCCGCCATAAGAAAACGGGGGGGTCCGCCGGCAACTTTTTTTATGGTGTTATTGTTAAAACGCCGTAATGCCTTGGGAAGTTGAACTTTAATAGCGCCGTAATTTTCACGGCGGGCGTTGATAAAATCCGCAACGTTTAAAAGGCAGAGTCCGAGGGACAGCGCAATAATGATCCAGCGGACAATACCCTGTGCAGCTTGAAAGGCCGTCGTATCAAGCAGGCGGGCAAAGGCAAAGATGGAAAGCCCCAGCGCAAGGTAGGTGATCATCCTGCTGCTTACATAGGAAAGCCCCAGCGCAAGAATATGGGCGCTTTTTGCTGCAAGGAGGGACAGGAGCAGGAGGAGCATAGAAATGGAACAGGGGTTCAGCCCGCCTAGGAGACCTGCAAGAAAAATCGCGGGAAGTTCCACAGGGGTAAAGCCCTGTACCGATCCGCCGGTTTTTGGATAGGCAAAGTTCAGGGCCTTTCCTGTTGGCAGAACACCCTGGACGCCGCTCTGGATATTGGCATAACCGCTGAGGTAACCGCCCGTATAAAAAACTATCGGGACAATCTGATCTTCTTTGGGGACGGCATAGGATTCAAAGAATTGCCGTATCGCAGCAAGCCCCTCGCCTTCCGCTACATTGAAGTAGCGTACCTCGACAGGCGAAACTTTCCCGTCAATCAGGCTAATCCCGGCAGGCAGCCTTCCGAGGTATGCCTTGGTCTTCTCGCAGCTTTCGCAGGCGGTAGTAACAAAACATATCAAGGTGGAAGCTCCGGGGCTTACCGGAGGGTAACTCAGAACTTCCGCTCCGCCTCTTTTGGGGGAGTTCCCCGCCGCCGGTTCCGTCACCGACATGCTGGCGCTTTCTACAGGCAAAACATCAGTACGCGCTGCCTCAGCCTGGCGGAAGAACAGATCGCGCGCTCCCTTGTTGATTGCCTCCTCGCCGGCAAGGTATTCATCCCCGATGATGAGCACAGGCAAGGGGAGTACGCTGCTGTCTATCCCCAACTGAGCGCATAGATTGATAAAACTCTGCTCAAGCCCCGGCCTGAAAACATTGAAGGCGCTGAAAAAGAGTTCAGGCCGGTTCGGAAAATCTCTGGTTTCTTCATTAAAAAAAGAGATGAATTCTCCCTCGTCGTCGCAGAGTTCGCAGGGGTTGCTGTAGGCATAGTAGACCTGGAGACGTATATTCCTGCCTGTATCTTCTCCGTTGACAACAGGTATAGCCAGGAAGAAAAAAGTAAGAATAGCCTGAATAGATAGAATCCGTCTGAGAATAGCGGGGAAAAACATCGGCTGTGTCCTTTGAGCCAGCCCCGGGGAAACATTTGCGTCTTTAGGATACGATGAATTAATCAATTTACTATACTCTCCGGTATCCAAAATTAACCGTGCTTTGAAAGCGGCCCGTGAGCGTTTTTTAACTGGATACATTCCGCCCCCGGATACCTGTCGAGATAACCCGGGCATTTTTCGTCCAATTGATTTATTGAAATTTTCCGGCATGGTTCCGATGAGAAGACCTGTAACAGTTCCGCGTAGAGCCTGGCCGCAACCGCGCTGCGGTGAATAAAGCAGGGCTCTCCGTCCTGAAAAAAAAGTATGCTTTTAGCAATAACAAGTTCTTCGGTAAAGCGTATATCGTTCAGCGCTCCCTCAAACAGGGGAAGGTCATTGCCGTCTAATATGAGAATTTCAGGAAACGCCGCATCCGAAGCTGCGTTTTTTCCGCGGCTTTTTGCCGTCTCCCATTTTATATTTTTTACCACGTTATATAAAACAGAGGCTTTCGCACCCGGCGAATCGGCTCCCCGTCCGCTCCCTCCAAACGTTTCTTTTAATCCCAGCATATCCGGTAACGCTCTAGCAGTTTGTTGCGCTTCGCGCATAAAATCGTATAAAAATTCACTTTTGTGAATTTTTATACCTTGCAAACTCCGAAAGCAGCCCATTATTAGTATGTATCAGAGTGTTTAGCTTTTCAAGTATCTTGCCGAACAACGGTTTTCTTTTCATGTTTCCCCCTGCAATGAATTTGATTGTTAAGTTGTTGACATTGATTGTATATATCGACAAACCTAAAAAATTCAAAGAATTTGTTGGGAAGCTGAATGTATTGTGTTAAAAAGCCAATACTCGCGTTTTGCCGGAAAAAAAGACAGGAAAAATCAGAGCCTTTATGTGGGCTTCCGCTTCGTCAATACCCCGCACGCTGAAGCACCCGGACAACAGTGAAGTGGGATAATAAAACCATCATCCCTTAATTCTTTTTTGACTTTTCCGGCAACTGCAATTTCGTTCAATACGCCTGTACTCTGATTAGAAATATCTGATAAAGCAACTAAAAATCTGCAAGTATTTTCTCTGGTTTCATGTTCAATGTCTTTCCAGAAATCTACCCCTTTTTCCTTCCCAAGTATAGAGTATCACATCCTGTGCAAACAGGCGATAACCCGGCCCTCTATCTTGACGTTTTCAATGTCTTTTCCGGCTATGCCGTGCGGCAGATAACTGGGGTTTGCGCTGATAAGGGTGATGGCCTTCTTTACTTCGTCAAAATCGACCCGGCGACAGTTCGATAATCGCTCTGATTGACGGAATACCAAATCCAGTTTACACTATGTCAACTTTAAGTACTTCGGAAGGAACAAATGCAGCCGATACAGCCATGTAAAACAGAAGCGGACCGGTTGGTATATCTTTGCCATAAATTGGGGCTTACCGCCATACAGTTTGCAGAGAACTATGGCCTGTCAAAGTCCCAAGTATCCCATTTTATGCACGGCAGGCGCAGGCTTTCCCGCGAGGCTTTGGAAAAACTGGCTCAACAAGATATAGACATAAACTGGCTGCTTACCGGAAAAAGCGCAAGGCAGGAAGCAGAATGACCTTAGCTGCAATAAGGCCCGGATTACGGCTTCATGGTATAGTTTCAGGTGAAGCGGTGGAGATTGTTGCCGCCATGCCTGCCGGGACCGCTATCGAAATCATCTACCGGCTGGATAATGGTTCAATTTCCTCCCAGGTACTATACGAAAAAGACCTGACCGGGTTAAAAAGCGAAGATGATGGCCTCCGCTGGCAGTTTACCGGGGACGCCTATACCTCAAAGCTGGCGATAGAAGCGTACCGTATCAAACTTGCCCACCTCTTTGACCCCCATCTTGCGGTGTATACGTCCATGATAGAGGCTTTGCCCCATCAGATTACCGCTGTCTATAAAGAAATGCTCCCCAAGCAGCCCCTGCGGTTCCTTTTGGCCGACGACCCCGGAGCAGGGAAAACCATAATGACCGGACTTTTGATAAAGGAGCTTATACTGCGGGGGGATTTGCGGCGCTGCCTTATCGTAAGTCCCGGCAATCTCGTTGAACAGTGGCAGGATGAGCTTTATTCCAAGTTTCAGCTTAATTTTGAGGTCCTAACCAATGACCGGCTTGAATCATCGGCACGGGGGAATGCCTTTCTTGATATTGACCTTTGTATCGCCCGGCTGGACAAACTTTCCCGGAACGAAGATTTGCATGAGAAACTTAAAGCCTCAACTTGGGATTTAATAGTCTGTGATGAAGCCCACAAAATGTCGGCCACGATTTATGGGGAAGAAGAAAAGCGGACCAAACGATACAACCTGGGAATGATACTGTCAAACCTTACCCGGCATTTTCTGTTATTAACTGCTACCCCGCATAACGGCAAGGATGATGATTTCAGGCTCTTTTTGAAACTTCTTGACCCGGACCGTTTTTTGGGCAAAAACCGCGGCAAGACACCGCTTCCCATTGATACATCAGATATTATGAGGCGGTTGGTAAAAGAGAAACTTCTCACTTTTGACAGCAAGCCCTTATTCCCGGAACGCTGGGCGTATACT
>JAISQR010000143.1 GCA_031274035.1 Treponema sp.
AAGGGCTATAAATACAACGGGAAGGATTTTGACGGCCCCCGTATTCTGTCCATGCACGACGGCAGCTTTGACTGGGGCGCCCATCACCCCCACCCGGCCGTTACGCGGGACGGAAAACATGTGGTCTATAACAGCACCGCCGCCGGTTATTGCAACATCTATATGACCGCCATACCGGAGGATTTCTACGCCCTTCCCCCCTTAGAAGCCTAAACTTGACCTAGCAGCCTGTTGCACTTGTGGATTTTTTGCATGAATATGCAAAAAATCCCGATCAATGGGCATGCTTTCGGAGTTTGCAAGGTATAAATTTGCAAACTCCCATCGAACCTCCGGTTCGCGGAGCCCCTTTAATCGGAATTTTTGCATGAAGGTGTGCCAAAGGCACACTGAGCAAAAATTCACTAAAGTCCCACAGGCCCCTAAGAATA
Source organism: Treponema sp. (assembly GCA_031274035.1). GTDB lineage: Bacteria > Spirochaetota > Spirochaetia > Treponematales > Breznakiellaceae > JAISNI01. The sequence continues at coordinate 432 of JAISQR010000143.1, forward strand.
GGTGAACTAAGAATTCTTCAAATCTGGCGGTTTTGTGGTACTTGAAAGTAAATGCAACGGCCCCGTATAGGCTCTCAGCGGTTTTACTTTTAACCACGAAAACCACGAAAAGAAAACAACCGCCAAGGGCGCATCGAACCTTCGGTTCGATGGTTCTCGGAGGGAAAAAGAGTGTTTTATCACCAAAACCTTCGTGTCTTTTCGTACCTTTAGCGGTTGAATTTCTTAAAAGTAAAATTGCTGATAAGATCCTCGGAGCCTATACGGGGCGGCGCTTTCAATGCCGGAATTTGTCCAGAACTACGGTCTTTTCTTCAAGGCGCGATGCTTCCGCCGCAAAGGCCATGTAGTGGCTTTCAAAGGCGTCCCTGACCATAGTCTTGACGCCCGCCTTGTCCTTATTGCGGATTGCCAGGACAAAACCGGTAATAAGCCCCTGATCCCCACCGGAATGGCCTCCGAGGGGCTTTGCGATCTCAATTTCTTCGATGTTCCTGGTGGAAAAATCCTTGAGGATAATACGGTTGGCCTCAAGGTCGCCCTCAATTTCGCCGCCGGTACCAAAGAGGGTGATGACGCGGCGTATTGCCAGGGTAAAGCCCGACATGGTAAAGGTTGCCGTAACGCCATTGGCAAAACGCATAGAGACGGTTTGATGATCCACTACGTCATTATCGCACTGGAATACGCACCTTCCGTAAGGGCCGTTTTCCAGGGCCTTGATCCGGCCCTCTATGGAAAGGTCGGAGCTGATCACGTTGGCAGGCCAGTTGATATTATCGGTAAGGTATATCTTCGCCGCATGGTAGGGGCAGCTTGCCATGTGGGGGCAGCCCTCAAGGCAGCGCTTGGGGGCGCCGCGAGGCGTGTTTTCCGCCTTAAAGTAATGCAAAGCCCCATAGGAACTGAGTGATTCGCAGGGAGAGCCGGCAAACCAGTGAAGAATATCCATATCGTGGCAGCTCTTTGCAAGGATCATAGGGGAAGATTCGGCTTTATTGCGCCAATTTCCCCTGACAAAGCTGTGTGAAATATGGATATGCCCTACATTTTCTATAAGGTCTATACCGATAAGCCTGCCTATACGCCCTGTATCCAGCAGTTCCTTGATTCTGGAAAAAAAAGCGGTGTATTTAAGCACATAGCCGAGCATAAAGACCTTGTCTGTACCCGCATAGGCTTTTTCAGCAGCCCTGCATTCTTCCAGGGTGGGGACTATGGGCTTTTCGCAGAGTATATGCAGACTTCGGGCGGCCGCTTCCTTTAAGGGTCCGGCGTGCATCCTGTCCTGGGTTGCGATAATAACCGCCTCGGCGTCAATTGGTTTTGCAAAGGCTTCTTCCCAACCGCGGAAGGCGAGTGTATCAGGAATACCGTGATCCTCCTGTATCTTTTTCCTTTTAACATCGTCCGGTTCGGCGACGGCAACGACCTTCATCATGGCGGGGTTCATTTTTGCGTAAGCGGCATAGGAATACATGCCGCGGTTCCCGGCGCCAAGAAGCAACACTTTAACAGGGTTCATTATTTATCTCCTTCTATAATATACTCATATCAAATACTGGTATTGTCAATATTTTTGTAACCGCTCATGCCTCTGCGGGGATAGCGTCGCCGCTACTGTGTTAAAAGCACGAGAACATGTATAAATATCATATACCTGAGTAGTTACGCAATTTTTCATAAGTTCTGAGCAGTTGCAATTCTTAACTTCCCTGATTTATTTTGTTATACTATTCCTATGCCGGATTCAAAAAGTACAGCAGTAGAATATCCTAATACAGAAAATGCGGAAATACTCAACGAAGCCTTTTTTAGCCTGGAGTATGATCCAGCAACGGCTTCATTTATCAGAAAGATACCTTCCGGGGCTGAGGACCTGGGCTGCTGTTTCCGCTGGGAGGGGCGCTTGCTAAAGCTGCCTGACGGCCTTTTAAAACAGAAAACCATTCAGGGGAAAGCCCTGCTCAATGTTTGCAGCCGTTTGGGACACCTCCTTAAAAGCGCGCCCTTTCCGGCGGAGAGGGCGCAGCGGCTTATGGAACTATGCGCTCCATCTGGAGCAATTAAAGTCCGAACCGCTCCGAACAGCCCTGAACGGGGCAAGGCCGGAAGCCCGTATGAAGTACGCATCATCTTTAACAGGGAAATTATCCCGCGTGGGGAATGGCTTCCCCTTGCGGACCTGCCCAACCGCCGTTTCTGCCGCAACCGTATCTACGAGATCATCAGCGATGAAAACCTGTGCCGTATTTTTGCCCGTCCTTTTTTGGACGGAAAGGAAACCGGTTCCGGCGGTGTGTATGCCAATGCTCAGGACGCTGAGGGAAGGCCGCTCCGAATCCTCCTCGATGAGGAGATACCTGAATTTGCCGATACCTTTGCCCGTCTTATTTACCTCTTTGCCGATTCCGCTCTGTACCATCAATTATCCCAGGATGCGGTATTTATTGATGAAGAAAAGGCGGAACTGGTTCTATGCTGCTTTTCGGTTATGCACAAAGGTGTAGGAAAACCCTGGGCTATGCCTGTTTTAAAGTATGGAAACCGGCGGTATTCTGCGGCGGCCCTTTCGCGGCGTTTTGACCGCGGTTATATACAGCTTGATGACAAGTGGGTACGGCGGCGTACCCTGGAAAATCTGGGCATTGGCCCCCTGGGTCGTTTTGCGGGCGGAAGCCCTATAGAGAATTTCAGGCTGAGTCAGGAAGAAGTTCTCTCCGGTTTCGGCAGATACCGTTGGGGGCCGTGGACAAGTTTTGAATTTGAAAAAACTCCCCGCGCGCACGGCACAGGCTGGCCGTGCGCGGCCTTTCATCTGGAATTCCTTCGAGCCTATTCCCTGCACGGAGGCGTCATCACGCATGACGCTGGGGGAAGCGCACCGCATATTGCTTCCTGGCTTGGTATACTAAAAACGGAAATGGGTAAAGCCAAGGCAATCGTTGCCGTCGGAAGGGGGTATTTCTTTGAGCATTTGCAGAATGCCCTCATTACCCTCAAGCTGCTCCCTACGCCTGTTCAGGCGGAGCTTTTTCAAGAAGGCAAGCAGAAACCGTCAATAAACCTAAACGGATACGAGGATGCCGGACTTTCGGCGTTCGATCCCCGTTTTCGGGGGACAGGTATTGTTTTCTACGATGAATTTTTTCTAAATACCGGGACCGTAAAGATAAGTTCTGATATCCTTGTTCTTGTAAACCCCTGCTTTACAGCGGAAAATAATGGAACTGTTTCAGATACGGGTCTATTAAAAAAAGTAACGGCTATTAACGCCCGGTTAAAGCTCGGCATCTTTTTTAATGACGCGGCTGTTTATACTGACGACAGCCGGAGTTCTTTGCTCCCCTCCGTACAAAACTTTTTCGGCCTGTACGGGAAATTGGGCCCGTTTGAAAAATACCTGATACGCGATATTACCCGCCGCGAGACCCTGCCTTTTCCCGCAAGGCCGCTTCAAAAAAAATTGAGGGCGCCGCCCAAACCCTTTATGAACGAAGAAGCGGAAAACGATAGTACGGTACTACTCCCGCAGGCGGTTTTTAAAATAGAGGCAAAATTTAAAAAAATAAAAAGCCCTGAATTTACCGAAGAGCAAAATTTTTTTTATTATAATGGAAAAAACGCTCCATATATTCCCCTGGAAACAGGAACAAGCATCCTGGATTTCAACAGCCTTTCAGACGAACAGCGTTCGTGGTTTTTCTTTTGGCGCAGGGAATTCCGCCGCGGTAATACCCTTAAAACAGGATACCCCTATATTTTGCTGTATGCCCGTGAACTTATCCTCTGTCTGGGAAGGGGAAACGCGGAAGATTGCTTTACGGAACTACTGCGGCTCTGGCTTGAGTACCGTTTCGGGTTTCCCGTGCTGGATGATATCCTCCCTCAGTGGCTTGCAGACTTTTCTATCCTCTATAAAATTACAGAAACTACATTTCCACAGCTTATGGATCATGCGGATAAATACAGCAATACATTTCTCAAGAATCTTTTTCTGCATAAATACTACATTGAAGAAGATCACGCTCTTGAGTTTTCGCATATCAGTTTGCTTATTCCGGGGGCATTAGCGCAGAGCCGGTTTTACCAGAGCCCGCATGTATCATACTGCGAAAAACAGTCCGCGGCAGCCGTCAACGGCATTGATCAGTTTTTGCGGAAACAATTCGGCAAAAAACTTTTTGAATTTTTTTATCCGCCGCAAAGCAAGCCGTTTGCGATCCACGCATTTAAAGGTTTACCCGGTATAGGCGAATCGTTCTATTCAGGCGAATGGATCGATTTTATCAATTACCGGCCTTTAAAGCAATTCTTATGGAATGTATTTTTTTATACCGAATACCAGCTTAGGCTGCAAACTTCCTTTGACAAACCGCTCAAAAAACCGCATCTTGAAAGTATCTGGAAATACATAATACACAATACCCTGCGTTTACCGGGGGAGATTAAAAGCGACGAAACGCTGCCGCGTGAGAAAACGGTAAAGCTCAATGCCCATGCAATAAACCGCCTCCGCTCCGAATCCGATGATGTGCGCGATATGCTCCGCATTGATAAAGACGGTGAACAGGAAGATGTATTTCAGTTTTCTCCGGCGGCTTCGGCAAAAAATCTCCATCCTCTCAGGCCGCTCTTCTTTGCTCCTCTCAACGGTGATGATGAGGCCCCCGCAACCAGCGCCGGTACAGATGCCGGTTCCGCTATTTCCCGGTTTATCGGCGGACTAGAGGAAGCCGAGCGTGAGGCGCTCGCCCTTATTGCCCATAATTCTGCGGCTGCGGCAAGGGATATTCCTTTTAAAGACGCCCTGGAAGAACTTGCGGAAAAAAACCGGACCATGCCCGATATATTAGTCGATTCCGTCAATGAAAAATTTTATGATACATTCAAGGATCTGCTTATTGACACTCTGGACGGAGGCGCTTCAATTCAGGCAGAATACAGGGAGGAAGTATATGTCTATTTTGGGGGAAGTATTTGAACATACCTAAACGTGTCAGCGCCGCAATTCTCAATTCACTTTCCGCGGGGGTTGTTCCCCGTATAGGCCTTGAGTTTCTTGCGGTAGGACGCAAGCACGAATTTGAAGCCGCGCTTAGGGACCTGATGAACTTACAGGCAGGGGCTGCAAGTTTCCGTTTTGTAACCGGCCGCTACGGCAGCGGAAAAAGTTTCTTCCTCCAGGCGATACGCAACTATGCCCTGGAAAACGATTTTGTTACCGCCGATGCCGATCTCTCCCCCGAAAAACGGCTGGCAGGATCGCACCGCGGCGGTCTTGAGACCTACCGGGAATTAATGCAGCGCATCTCCACCAAACCCCGGCCTGAAGGCGGCGCGCTTGAGGCTATTCTACAGAAGTGGATTAACGCTCTTAAACTTGAAGTAATACACGAAGGCGCTCAGGCGGGCGAAGAGAAATTCCCTTCACTGGTTGAATGGAAAATTTTTGAAACCATTACAGAGATGAAAAATTTTGCGCACGGCTTTGATTTTGCGGAGGTAATTTCGACATACTTTAAAGCCTATCTCGAAGGTAATGATGAAAGAAGAGAGGCAAGCCTCCGCTGGCTGCGCGGGGAATTTGCAAGCAAAACCGAAGCGCGGAAATACCTTCAGGTCGGTGAAATCATCACCGATGAAACATGGTACGAGTACCTCAAGCTGATTGCCGTATTCTGTACGCGCATCGGCTATCGCGGCCTTCTTGTGTTCATTGATGAATGTATCAATCTTTACAAAATTGCCAACCGGCAAGTGCGCGAAAACAACTACGAAAAACTTCTTGCAATGTTCAACGATATACTACAGGGAAAGGCGCAGTCTCTGGGCATTTACCTGGCGGGTGTTCCCCAATTTATCGAGGATGAACGCCGGGGCCTTTTCAGTTACCCCGCGCTTAAAAGCCGCCTGGCCGAAAGCCGTTTTGTCCGCGACGGCCATGCCGATTCAGGCAGCCCTATCATACGCCTTGCCCAGCTAACCCAGGAAGAGATATACGTGCTGCTTGAACGGCTTACCGGGATCCATGCGGGACATTTCGGCTATGCCCCCCGCCTGGGTGAAAGGGAACTGACCCGTTTTCTGGAGCTTGTTTTATCCGCTCCGGGCGCCGCCGAATTTATCACGCCGCGGGAGATCACACGCGACTTCCTCAGCCTGCTCAATATCCTTAACGATGACAGGGACGCCGACTTCTATTCACTTATCAACCGGCAAGGTTACGGCTCGCGGAAGCGGGGGCAGGAAGACGGCATCTATGCGGAATTCGATCTATAAAAAAAGCGCCCGCGTCCCTTCAAATTTTATCATTTGTTCCTCTTCTTCTGTTGTACTATCATTTGGACATCCAATTAAGGTTAGCCTAAATGCCAAAATGACAACCAATACCGCAAAAGCCTATTACTTTTTCATAAAGCCCTTGTACCTATTCAGCCGCCTCATAAAAAGGTCAAAAAGTTATTTTTCTGACATTTTTTGGCAGCAATTTTACTTTTAAAAAATTCAACCGCGAAAAGACGCGAAAAAGGAAAACGCGATAGGAACTGTTAAATAATAACTTGCCTGTTTCAAGCAGGCTTAATCAAATAATTCCATTCGCCGTGTTTACCGAGTTTGCTCAGCTTTATAGATCGAATCTGCTCATCAGAAACGGTTTTTGACAG
>JAISQR010000300.1 GCA_031274035.1 Treponema sp.
TTAGCGGTTAAAATTCTTCAAATTTGGGTATTTTCGCGGTGCTTGCAAGTAGTGTACTTTCCTTTTTCGTGTCTTTTCGCGCCTTTCGCGGTTGAATTTCTTAAAAGTAAAATTGCTGGGGGGAGGACACAGACTATTGCTTCGATAACCTATCCTGAATCTACAGGAACCCCCGTAATTCGTGAGGTTTAGTGAAGAAGAAGCTACGATTTCAGACAAAAAGTCGGCCCTTCGTCTTGGTAAACACCAAAGAGATTATTATTGGGCCTCTCGCTGTACCGCATTGCTGTTAAGCACGCTTCCGCGTGCGTTTGTTTAGCGTGTGTTTTCCGTGAGGTCAGTGGTTAAATTTTTTATCAGTTCATTTAGCCTAATCAAGGTACTAGCGCCAACTAAACCGTCAGGCCCGCCAAGCAAGCTCACGCGGCGGTGTGTTGACGGAATACATTCTTCACGGCGTAGGCCGAGTAAAGGCTATAGTTGTAAATGAAGCCGTCAGGCCCGCCAAGCAAACTCACGCGCCAGCGTGTTGACGGAATACATTCTTCGCGGCGTAGGCCGAGTAAAGGCTATAGTTGTAAATGAAGCCGTCAGGCCGCCCGCCAAGAAAACTCACGCGCCAGCGTGTTGACGGAATACATTCTTCACGGCGTAGGCCGAATAAAGGCTATAGTTGTAAATGAAACCGTCAGGCCCGCCAAGCAAACTCACGCGGCGGCGTGTTGACGGAATACATTCTTCACGGCGTAGGCCGAGTAAAGGCTATAGTTGTAAATGAAACCGACAGGCCCGCCAAGCAAACTCACGCGCCAGCGTGTTGACGGAATACATTCTTCACGGCGTAGGCCGAGTAAAGGCTATAGTTGTAAATGAAGCCGTCAGGCCGCCCGCCAAGCAAGCTCACGCGCCAGCGTGTTGACGGAATACATTCTTCACGGCGTAGGCCGAGTAAAGGCTATAGTTGTAAATGAAACCGTCAGGCCCGCCAAGCAAGCTCACGCGCCAGCGTGTTGACGGAATACATTCTTCACGGCGTAGGCCGAATAAAGGCTATAGTTGTAAATGAAACCGTCAGGCCGCCCGCCAAGCAAGCTCACGCGGCGGCGTGTTGACGGAATAAAATATGGTGAGGAAAATGACAAAAAGGAAGGTAGGCGCGGGCAAGGGTTAAATTTTTCTGTAGAACCCGCATTTATAAGGACTGTCCGCCTTCCCTGCCGGTCTTTTTGATGCTATAGTAAATGTATGTTTAACAGCATACGGGGTATTATAACCGGAAAATCGGCAGATACCGTTTATCTTTTAACCGGCGGTATAGAGTGGGATATTACTGTTCCTGCAAAAGATATTGAAAGGCTCCCGTCTCCGGGTGAAGAGGGAAAGGTCTATACCTGGCTTTATCACAAGGAGGACCAGATGAGGCTCTACGGTTTTGCGGACGAAGCAGGGCGTAACACCTTTCTGGAACTTATCAAGGTTGAAGGTATAGGCCCCCGCGGCGGCATTAAGATTATGGGAGGAATAGGCAGGGAAGAACTGGAACAGGCCCTAGAGACGGAAGACCTCGCACGGCTTGAACAGGTTCCAGGGCTTGGGAAGAAGACCGCCCAGAAGATGCTGCTTGCCCTTAAAGGCAAACTTACCCGTATACCGCAGCCTGGGAGCGCCGGCCCCTACAGCGACCTTGTTAAAGCCCTGGAGGACATGGGCTATGACCGGCGTTCGGCGGCAGCGGCCCTGGAAAAAGCAGCGGCCTCAGCGGATCCCGGCCTGAGCCGATCGGAGAAGGAACAAGTCGTCTTCCGGGAGGCCATACTCAGTTTGGGGGGACAGTAGGGGTCAGTGGAAAAGATGCCTAGGAGCCTGTGGCACTTGTGGATTTTTTGCATGAATATGCAAAAAATCCCGATCAATGGGCATGCTGTACTCTTCGAGTATTCGGAGTTTGCAAGGTATAAATTTGCAATAAATTGCAAATTTATACTATTTTTGGGCAAAGCCCCACAAACTCCTAGCGCGCCAGCCGCTTGGATTTCCGGGGCCTATCCACTTGTTAAGGGCGAAGCTGCCGCGGAGGCTTTCGGTGATGAACTTTTTCGCCAATAGAACAGCTTCGTAAACGGAAAGCCCGCGCGCCATTCCTGCCGCGGCAGCGGCGGACACGGTGCAGCCCGCTCCGTGGGTCCAGCCGGTGTCGATTAATTCATTTTCTATAAGATGAAAGTTCTTGCCATCGTAGAGTACATCTACGGCCTGCCCTGCGTTTGTTATAATACCGGCGGCAGTTTCGATTTCGTGCAGTTTGGAACCGCCTTTGATAAAGACGTACCGCGCCCCTTTACCGGCGATAATACGGGCGGCTTCTTTTATCTGTTCAATACTTGTAATTTCTCTCATTCCCGCAAGTTGAGCGGCTTCAAAGAGGTTCGGCGTTACCAGTTCTGCCAGGGGCAGTAATTTCTCCGCAATTACCGCGTTCAATTCGGGGTTCAGCGCCTCGCCGGCCCCCTTGCAAACCATTACCGGATCAAGCACATAATTCTTGATATGCCAAGCGCTGAGATACTCCGCCGCAAGCTCAACGGCATAGAATGTTCCGAGCATCCCTGATTTTACCGCGTCCGCCCCCACTCCGCGAAACACCGTTTCCAGTTGAGCGCGAAGTACGTCTTCCGCAACTGGAAACACACTATGCGCCCATTCGCGTTGGCTGTCCATAGCCGCAATTAACGTTACCGCGGCCATTCCATAGATTCCGTATTCTTCAAAGGTTTTCAAATCCGCTTCCAGTCCCGCGCCGCCTGATGCATCGGAACCCGCAATCGTAGCAATCTTTATCATAATAAATCTCTCTTATTATCTTGACATTATTGAAGTAGTATATAAAATTAATCGAATGTTGTAAATAAGTCGATTATACACCGCTGACCCGCACTAATACCGGTAGTCCATTGAAATCAACCAACCCCGCCGCAGAGCGGCCGGGGTATGGTTGTTCTCGTAAGGTATTAAACCCTCGCCACGAATAAAAAACCTTCTTTATGCTTATAGCATATAATTATGCAAAAAATGAGTACCCCCATTGCGGAATATTTTTCTAATCCTTGAAAATCATCGAAAACCGGTATATTTTACCCTGCCTTTTTATGGGCGGGACAAACCTATCCCTTAAAAGAACCCGGTAAATTATAAACCGAGCGGAAAAAATAAAGGCGGTTTTTTACTGCCGGCCGGTTTAATCATAGCAAGCCATCCAGAAAAATCTTGAGTGAAGCGATTTTGGGCGGCGGTTTTGTAGAACATAATTCAAACTGGGCCTCCGTTTCAAAATTATTGGTGATAAATTCGTAGCTATCAACAGGGACAGGAGCAAGCCGCCGGAGCCGCTTTCCACTCATCAATATTCCGTTTTTCGTAGTCAAAACTCACGCCAACTTTGAATAATTGTTTGCCGCTTCCAGTCCAGGGTAGAAGATACTCTTTCGTTTCAATTTGCCGTAACGCTTCCTCCGCCGTACCGTCCAGCTTGAACTCAAAGCAGTAAACGGCGTTCTTCGTTTCTACCAGCGTGTCAATCCGTCCCGTTGCTATGCGCACTTCTGAGCGGCAGTATAGCCCGATCATCTTGAACACCAAATGTACCACCGTCTGATAATACCTTTCGTCTTTGATCTGAATGTCATAGGGAATCGCCGCAAAAAATGGGATCAGCATATTCATCGCCTCGTCTATGTCCCCTTTGATCAGCGCCCGCGGCAGGCTTACCGACAGCGCATTCACCTCCTGCGCCGATACATGAATATAGTGTTCCAATAAGGCATTCGCAAACGCGGAACGCACTTCCTCATTCGGATAATCAAGGATATACTCGCCGAATTCATCATCGTAGTCCGTGATGGTCAAATACCCTGCTTGGTATAGTACCGCAAGGGCGTCCATGTTATCTACATAGAATTTCTGTAAACCCGCAAGCGTAAACGCGGTTCTTTCAAGATGCAGAATATCTATCTTCTGCATCTCTATCAGTTTGATCAGAAAGGCCGGCGTACCGGTCGCAAACCAGTAGGTATCAAACTCGCCATGATTATTGAAATGGTTCAGCAGGCCGAAAGGATTATAGACCGTATCCGCCCGCTTTGAAAAGCGGTAGCCGTTATAATACTGTTTCAGCCTGGCCAGATATTCAGGTTTAGAGATATTTTTCTCTTGAACAATACCGTCAATTTCCGGCTGGAATTCGGCTTCCAGTTCCTCCTGGGTGATGCCGCATATATCGTTATAATCAGGGGTCAGCGATATATCCGTCAGGTTGTTTAATTCGGAAAACACGCTGACCTGGGAGTATTTAGTAACCCCGGTCAATAAGACAAAGGTAAGGTACTGATCATAGGATTTGAGCGCCGCATAAAAGCCTTTAAGGGCATTTCGTGTTATGGTATGCAGTTCTCTATCATTAATGGTGCTCAGTAAGGGCTTGTCGTATTCATCAATAACCACAGCGGCTTTTTCCCCGTACTTTTCATAGAGGTTGATTATCAGCCGGGCAAAAAAGTCGCTGAGGCTCCCGCCGGTAAAAGGTACGCCGTACCGTTTGGCGCACAGTTCCAAAGACCGCTTGATAGTTACCGTTAATTCATCAATTCCCTGTTCATAGTTCCCCGGGTTCAGATCAAGCCGGATCACCGGATGTTTTTTCCATTCCCAGTCAAGGCTGTCGATGGCGAGGCCGGAAAAGAGTTCCCTCCGTCCCTCAAAAACAGCGGCCAGGGTTGAACAGAGCAGGGACTTGCCAAAACGCCGGGGACGGGCCAGAAAGAAAACCCCTCCCGATCCGGTCAACATCTCGTGGATTCGGGAGGTTTTATCCACATATACATACCCTTCTTCACGAATCTTGGTAAAATCCTGTATACCGATGGGCAGTCTTCGTTTCATGGGTTCAGTATACTTGTTTTTTGTTGATAGTACAAGAAGATTGTCATGTTCCGGCAAAAGACAGTACCTTGCCGGTAATCCCGCCTCCGGGTATACTAGGAGCCTGTTGCACTTGTAGATTTTTACGGCCTTTTTTAGCAAAAAATCCCGATCAATGGGCATGCTGTACTCTTCGAGTATTCGGAGTTTGCAAGGTATAAATTTGCAATTTATTGCAAATTTATACAATTTTTGGGCAAAGCCCCTCCGCCTTTTCACTCTAACCGGGCTTATAGCGGCGCGGCGCCGAACGCACCCCGTTACGCCGGTTTCCAGTGATCCTTGCCTTAGTCCCGAGTAAGTAGCAAATTGCTCTATGCTCCTTGTGCCGCGGTAGCTACAGCAGTAGATACTCCAACAGAGGCAATTGTGGCAGCAGATATAGCAGAAGCCGCATCAGCCGCAATAACGGCTTCTCCTCCAAATGGAATAACCACACACCATGCGCAACTGATACAGGCAAGACAGGTCAAACATGCAGCACATGCTGAACATCCGGTACAAGAACAATTCGAAAGCGGAGCATCCTCTATTGTCTTTAATTCTTCTATACCCTTTTCTTTTACATTTAATAGGGTATAGGCTCCGGCAGCCGCTTCTTCATATTCAGCTTCAGTAAAATCAAAACCGCTTTCTTTGCCTATCCGAACTATTTCCGCAACAGCCGCTGTTTTATCTGAAGTCCTGACATCCTTCAATTTTTCCTTGACCGTATTATCCGAAACCGCATGCCGGATAAATTTTACCGCACTTTCAATTGCCATAACATACCTCCATAATATTTTTAATCCTCTAATGGATTATATACACAATTGTTTTCTACGTCTGAGAACCGGCAAGATGTACAGGCATATATAAGTTCACAAGAACTGCGTTTTTCCCCTTTTATTTGTTCTTTAAGCGGCGTATACCAATACTGCTGAATAAGCAAGCGGTATAATTCAGTAAAATTTTCGTCTACAATATTCCCTATCCGAAAATCTTTCGCTTGAAAGCAGGGAACAACAGAACCGTCATGTAAAATAAACATTTTCCCGTTTAGACAAGAATCCCTGTTTTTTTTATAAAAAAAGCGATCCAAACCGCAATTATTCATTGTATTTTTATCTATTTTTGGCTGTTGCGAAGATATTTTTCTAATTGTCCAGCCTTGCTTGATTTCTGCCGTAAATTTATCTGGTTCCATATCCTGAAATAGAATTGCCGCCTGTTTTCTATGTGATATATTCTTAAATAAAATTTCAGGAGAGCTGTATTCATTAAATAATACAGAAATCATGACTTCTTCCGGTATATCGTCCAACGGAATCCTACCGTTTGTCTGAATGGAAACATTCAAACTCAAATTGACGGCTTCAGTTATAATCTGTGTAATATCTTTATAAAGAAGACATTCACCCCCCGTAATCATAATACTGTGAAGTCCTGCTTTTACTGCCTTGTGTATAACTTCTATCCATTCTTCTGTTGTTAAAGAATGATTGTCTATATTATCAGATTTTTGAACAGTTGTGCAAACCGGGCAAAAAAATTCTCCGCAATTTTTACATTGCTGATTACATGCCGGTGTAAGCTGAAGGACAAGAAGCCTAAAAGCGGGCGTTTCCAACCACAACCTTCTTTCACGGAAAATGTTTGTCGGTCTTGCCTTGTCAATGTATACAGGATGATCCGAAAAAAAACCCGCTTTTTCACCGCCAAATATTCATAAATCTCCGCCGGTTTAATAATACATTGTTTGCTCTCTGTATGCATAAGAGCCTTTGTTTGAACCTTATCAAGCAGGGTTATTTTCCCATTATCAAGATTATACACAGCGGAACGAGAGCGTCCGCAGACAAAAAAACATTCAGGATTAAGATTAAAGTATTGCTTTTTATTCAATAATATACCCCGCCTTATCTATGACACAGCCTGGTAATAATCCACGGTTATATTTTCCATAAGGGCCGGATTCTTTTCAAGAAGACTGGTTATCTCTGACAGCATATTTTTACTATACAATTGAAGGGCATGACAATATCCATTTACATGATGAAATCCATTATCTTTTCTAACCGTTGCATAGCAGACGCCGCATAACCTGGATGTATTACAACCGGAACATGATTTACAGATATGCTCATTATATGCAGAAATAATCTCTGTAATGGCATGAAAATCGAGCCCGGTATCTACATTTCCAATAGGCATATCATGCGGAATCCTTTCACATATATGGTATTTTCCATCTGCTGTAACATAAATTTTATCTCCTGGGATGCATGCCGCCGTATAAGGCGAAAAGAACGGACGTTTTTCACGGATCATTGAATGAAAAGTAAATTCTGCATAGGATGTTCCAAAAAAAGGAAAGAGAAAAGCATCACTAGCAGCCTGTTGCACTTGTGGATTTTTTGCATATTCATGCAAAAAATCCCGATCAATGGGCATGCTTTCGGAGTTTGTAAGGTATAAATATTCATATTTATGAATATTTATACCATTTTATA
>JAISQR010000397.1 GCA_031274035.1 Treponema sp.
CGCTCTTCCGCGATCAAGGTTACTCGATATTTCTTGGCCATAGCTTTCCTCCCAACTTGGATACTATGACCACTATTTTAGCGTTTCTCAGTCACATATACAATGCAGACTGTGTACTAGCGATCTTCGGGCATACGCGGTATCAGGGGCTACCACGACACCGGCCCCGAAGGGCAGGACTGCCTTGGAGAAATACCCTTGGGCGGTGATATAGGCTGTTTCGGCTGCCGGATAGTTGATAGTCATATTACGGTTCCCTTGCCTTTCGGTTTCCCTGAACAGGAGCTTGTGCTATGGTTGTTTTCAATCCCGGTTTGCTTAAAGCAGTCTCAGGTGGCATTTTCCATATCGCGCCGGGCCTTCCCATAAAGGGGGTAATAGTTCTTTCGAGGTTCCCACCGGGGGATGCCAGACGGCGGACGAATAGCCGGGCGTTACCGAAAAGACTTGCAAGGGATTTGACGCGCGGAAGCAGGGCTTGGCAGGAACGGGTGATCCGCTCTTTATGCGCGGAAAACCCGGTCCCCATAACTGGCCGCCCTGTTTCCTGGGCCGCGGCATACTGCTCAAGGGCGGTGAACAGTTCCTTTTCCGCGGAACTGAAATCTTTGGTTAGCCGTGTATATTCCTTTTTTGCTTTAGTAAATTTTGCCGTTCCCTCCTGGGTATTTTCCCGAATCTGGTTTTCGCTGTTTTGCTGCTGTTCAAGATCAAACATACCGGAATCATAGTTCTGCAATCCCAGCAGGGCCTGTGCCGCCAGTAAGGAACGCCGACCGGTGATGACAGCCGTATCATCCGCTTCCCGGTTTTTCGCCGCTTCCTTATGGCTTGCCGCTGCCATGCGGTTGACGCTTGCTTCAGAGAACTGGTCAATGAAATAAGCGTATTGGGCGTCCAGGGGGCTTCCCTCCCGGTTTTGTATCCGGGCGAAAATAAGAACCGGATCGCCCGCGGTATGGTGCGGCAGTTCCAGCCCCAGGAATTCGGCGTCCGCCCCGAAGATCCAGGCAAGCCGGTCAATGCCAAGGGACGCGGCCTGGAATTCCAGCGTTATGGCGTTGGCGTCCCTGAGGGGCCAATGGCGGATAATATCGGTGTTTTCCGGGAGCGGCGGGTTCCGGGTAAAGGGGAGCGTCCCGCTTTGACAATGCTCCGCGGCCAACGCCTGAAAATCGGCAAGCCAATGCCCGGCGGTATAGAGTGGAATCGCCTTCATGACCGTTGATGCGTTCACTGCGCTAATTCCCTTAACGCCCCGTGGACGGTTCGGCAACTCGTTGGGCGGGGCGCTGCCGTTGTTCCGGGCCTTGGGAGGGTCTGACAATTTCGGGGATAAATTCTTTACAATAAAGACTCGCCTTGCTCCCCAGGCGGTTGAGGTTAAAGGGATTGATGTGCCCCTGGGTGTTATGCTCGAAAATAAAATCTTTGGCACGCTGGGTAAATTCGGCGGCCTGTTCCTGTGTTGCCTTGAAGGGCCGTCCCAGAGAAAGGGCGGCAAGGTACTGGCCCAGGTAGCCTGACGGCTCAGAGGTGGTACACATAACCGGGGGGCCGCCGGCGTTGTTCCTGGCGGGGCGGTAGCGATCCCCGTACTTCTCTCTCAGGGTGTTTTCTCTGGTTTGCGCCAGATGTTCCGCATAAGCATAGACGGGCTTTGGGTTTTGTATCTGGGCGACGTTGAAAAGCCGCACGCTTTTTTGTTCCCCGGCAATCTGGAAATTGAGAGTAATCCCCCTGGTTCCCCTTTTTAGATACAGGGTGTTTGCCCCCGCGAATTTGGCTGCTTTTTCCATCTGGTCATGAGTGCAGAAATCGGCGGTAGGGAACCCGTTCCGCTTTTGGAAATCCTTAAGGAGGAGCTGGGCGGAACCGTGATAGGTGGTGCGATTTACCACATTGCGGGCCGCCTGGGTGTCGGCCATGCCGTCCTTACCGGGAAGGCAGGCCAGGGTTCCCTCGTCCAGGGCGGCGATAAACTTCTTCCGGTCAGCCTTCGCACTGATGATGGCAAGGTCGTTCTTGCTCATATTTGCGTAATCCGCAGGGCTGGTAGGCTGGACGGTAACCGTGCCGGAGGGGAATTGGGGAAAAGAATTTGCCATAGTAAAACCTCTTACTTTGTTTTCAGAGTGATGGGCGGCGGTATACAATCGCCGCCCAATGTACGACGTACACTAAGACAGTATGCCGGTGTGATAATGATTTCAATATGGAAATATATACATATTGATAAAGTTATATATGGCATATAGGATAAACCCATGGCATTAAATGTGCATATCCCCAAGGAAGGTTTTTTCACCCTCTATGCGCGGGTAATATTGAACGGAAAATAACGGTTGACGACCAGGGAACTTTTATCCGGTTTGGGGGGGTGGTGATCCTGTTTTATACCTATCCCCATCACCGGAGGGCATACATTGTGCGGAACAGTGAGGAATTGAGCACCTTTCCGGTCATGGAACTGCCGAATGTTAAACACCCGGTGGGGATTATTTACCGGGTGGTGGGGCGGCGGATAGATATTTTACGGAATGTCTACTGGAACCTGGAGCAACTCAACGGCTCCAACGTGTATACCTGGAATACTTTCTTTTGGCAGAAAGTTTCCTGTCTTATTGACGCAACGGAAAAAGGGAAAATCCGGGCGGTGAAATCAAATCTTATCCTGTTAAGCCGGGAAAGAAACAGGTGATGTTTTATTTCTCATTAACAGAATTGTCTGTAGGAATAATGCCATTTATCAACCTTTCACAAAACTCAAAAAGATGTATGGCATTCTCGATAGCCTGTTTTGTTATGGTATCATCAACAGCTAACTCGTTGGGGTAACGGACATGAACACCGTAGGGATTTAGAAACACACAATATTGCCGCACAGTTGAAAAAATTGATTCCTGAGCTGAGCAAAGTTGATTTAATTCAACAAGATCGTGAATATGGGGAGGGTCTATGTTTTTTGTAATTAAAAAAGCTTTGAGGGATTTTTCAGCGCATTGATGGGTGTGATAGCAGGATATTTCAGTTTCTTTTGGATTAACATCGTTGAACATATGATTGGCGGTATTCAGGTCGCTTTTTGCATACCGGAGCCATTCTTTTGCTAAATCAAGGGTGGTCATAGAGAACAAGTCCTTTTTGGAAAATGGTACGCTCAAGGGTAGGTAGTTTGCTTCTTACTTCAAAACGGCTTTTGTAATTTGCAAGGA
>JAISQR010000446.1 GCA_031274035.1 Treponema sp.
TTCATATATCAGACGAACAAATGCGTAAGATAAAGCTGCTCAGGAACAAATTCCATAAGGATTGGAATTATACACTACAACCTTCGCTTGCCAATATGTAGTATTTAATTTTGGGGAAAACCATAAAGCCGTCGCGCGTCAAGGCGCGGCGGCTTTTAAGCGATGGCTTCGCCTTAGGGGGCATCTTTCTGAACGAGACGGATGATAAAGAATATCACCACCACCGCGGCCTGTCCTATGATACCGAGGTAAAGCCCGGGAATATAACTGGTTGTGGCCAGCCTCGCCGCTATGCCGACAAAGGGCCCCGCCACAAAACCGGCAACGTTCATCGCGATGATGAGTAAGGACGTCGCGAAGGTGAGGCTTTCGGGCGCAACTATCTTGCCGTTATCCGAAAGCAGGGTCGGGATCATCAGCAGGAAAGCCCCGGTTAGGAACAACCCCGCGCCGACCATAACAAGATTCACGGCGTTGTATTCCAGGAACATCCCGACGGTGACCAACAGTAAAATAAAAACCGCGAGGAACTTCTTGAATGTTTTGTACAGAAAAGCGAAGGCGAATGACAGCAAAACCGCGGCCACGTTGAACATGGGGGCCACAATTCCGGAATGAACCGGCGTACCCCCGAGCTTTTGTTCCACCACTATGGAAACAAAGAGGAGTGAGGGCATCCAGAAAATACCCGCGACAAACACAAAAATAAAGTTGAGCCATGCCCTGGGGTGAATATTCGCTTTGGCTTTCGGTTTATCACCCTGGGCGGGGACATCCGGCGCTTCTTCCGGTTCATTCAAGCCAAAGGCGATCAGGAAAAATGCTACTATGCCGATGGTGAAAATACTAAAAACATAATTCCATTTAATAGCCGCCAGCACACCGACAACGAACTGCATTATCAGGCCGCCGGCGGAACCGAAGGCGTTTGCCATTCCCAGTTTTTTTTGCTGGAGGCCCCCCGAAAAGGATTTCATGATCAACGCCGGAGGCAGGGCGTAAAATACGCCGACGCCGAACCCGACACAGGCGCGGGAAAATAAGATTACCGACCATGTGGGAATAAGCACCGGTATAGAACCGCCGGCGATAAAGATGATCAGGGACACAAGCAAAAAGGTCTTGTATTTAATTTTACCGGCGAAACGTCCCGCTAAGAAGCTGGATATAATACCGAAGAGGGATCCAAAGGTTCCAACCTGGGCGGCCACACTGGGATCGATTTGCAGATTCCCGGCTATACTGTTAACCGCCGGTCCCAGAACGGCGGTACCGCCCTGCAACAGACAGGCAAAATAAAGCCCGAATAACCCCACTGTCGTAAGCTGTTTATTCATATGTACTCCTGTAGAAAACTTGGTATTCAGACCGTCCCAAAATCTTAGGGTTTTGGAACGGCCGCGGGCGGAAAAAACGGGCCGCTAGAACATCTCCTTACTCATCCGGTCAATTTCTTCGTCAACCGCTTCGTACACCCCGGGGAAGGTGCTTCCCGGCCCGCCCATGGTAAGGCAGGGAATATAGTACAGTTTACCGTTGGTCCGGCAGGCCCGTTCAACCTCGGATCGTACGAGCTCCCGTGTCCAATCCCCTTTGTCCAGCACCCCGTTGTTCAGATCGCCCATAAACGATATTTTCCCGCCGTACTTTTTAACCAGTTCCGGCACCTTATTGGTGGTGATACAGCCCTGAAATACGTCAATCCCCATCTCGATCATCTGGGGAACCAGCGTCGCGGCGTAGGAATCGCTGTGATGCACAATAACGTCCACCCCGTGGCTCTTGTAGTACCCGTAGATCCTCTTGTACGCGGGAAGGTAAAATTCGTCAAACATATCCGGGGACATGAATGTTGAAATCTGGGTCCCCCAGTCATCGTGGTGGAACAGGGCGTCCGGCTTGAGGTACTTGCAAACCCCTTCGGCGTACTTAAGCTCATATTCGGTGATGTAATCTATCAGTTCATGCATCGCCTCCGGTTCTTCGTAGAAAGCCGCCAGACAGTCATCGATCCCCATAAGGTAATGGGTCTGCTCAAAGACCCCGCAAAAAAAGGTTACCGTGGAAAAATATTCTTTCTTGTCCACCGCCTCGGCGATTTTTATATACGGTTCCCACGCTTCATCCGGATAATCGGTCTTCGGCATCCTGACCACGTCCTTCCACTTGGTAGCATCCTTGAGTACCTTGTGGGCTGCGTCATGCACCGGAAAGGGCCCGGGGTGGCCCTCTACCCACCTGACGGTAACCCCCCAGGCGTTAACCGCCTCGCCTCCCGGCGCCGGGGAGGCCGAAGCCGCGCTTATCGGGTTACCCGCCGCATAATTAGGCCCCATAAGAAGCTGCAAAGCCTCGTACTGTTTAACAAACCGGTCCGGTTTGCCTCCGCGGATGGTCTCTAGAAAATTTTGTCGTCTTGTAAGCATGTCTAACCTCCTGGTTTTGTAGTGCCTTATGACAAGGCCATTTCAAAGTACCGTTGAAATCCCGGCAGGTTTATAGTATCCCGGTTTTGCGCTTGTGACATAACGAAACTATTTTGTAATGGTACAACTATATATTGGTATGTAACAACAACTTGTTGTGGCAAGGTTATGAAGAATGATAAGCGGTTACCATCCGGATAAAAGAGAGAACATCGGGAGAGGGCGCGGCGGGTAGTATGAAACCTATTTCCATAGTTACCGTTTCATGCTTCAGCGGAACGCATATAATATCATCGTAACTTTCGGGAACGAAAAACCGCGATCCTATAGCAACCCCGGCGCCGGAACGGATATTTCGAAGGGTCATATCAAGGTTGTCAATTCTGGAAACGAAATTGGGATAAAAACCCTCCTGGGCAAAGGCGCTTATAAGAATTTCATTAGGCGTGCTTCCCGACAGTATTTCAAACAGGGGGACTCCTTTTAAATCGGAAAGCGCGAGTTCCTTTCTTGAGGCCAGGGGGTGATCGTTCCTCATCAGCACATGGGCGGCTTCATCTATAATAGGTATATACTCCAGGCCGCTGAAATTTTTCTGTTTATGGCATATGCCCATGGAATATTTTTTGCGCCTAACATCGTCAATACATTTTTTTATTGTATCCGCCACCACCGTTTTGATTCCCAGAACATTAAAGCTTGTCAATAAGTCTTCCGGAATCAAGGTATATAAATATTGATGTTCCATGCTGATGGTTATGCACCCTTTATCCTTATTGATAATATCATTGATTATTTTTATGTGTTTCCCATAACTTGAATAAAATGAAACGATGACCGGAAGGATCTGGGAACCGAGGGCGGTAATTTCAATGCCCGAAGTAAGCCGGTTAAAAAGCCTGACGCCGATTTCCTTTTCTACCCGGTCGACTATTTTACTGAGCGCCTGCTGGGTAACAAAAACTTCCTTTGCCGCTCTGGATATACTCTTGTACTTTGCGACACTGATAATACATTGCGCTTCCCGTGCGGTCATAACCTATCCCTCACAAATTACCGCACTTCACAAACAATTGTAACGCGAATTTTTTTGAAGTACGAATTTTTCTTAACAAAATGACGATGTACGCGGCGATATAGGGGGGGGGTAACAAAAACCGCACCGATGGTATCATACTTGTCTCCTGAGAAAGATATGGTTCTTTTATATAATAAAAGAATATAAAACTATACATCTATAACCGATACTGAATCAACCATAGATATAAGCGCTTTTCATGGGCTATACCTTTTTAGCAGGGTATGGCCGGCCATTCCATTCAGCCATTCCGTACCCGAAAGCGTTTGATCGCCCCATCCAGCGCATCCAGCCCCTTCCCGTTCTCCCGCACCGAGGCATGGGCCTTCTGAGATGCGGCAAATACCTGTTCTGTACTCCGTACCACTTCCCCCACCTTACGCTGTATCATATCACTCATGTCCGCAAGTTGCCCTGATATGCGCTTGGACGCATCCGCCTTTTCCTTGATGTTCACCGCTTCTTCCTTCACCTGCTCGGTTATGGCTTGTATCTTCCGCAAATTTTCCAGCACCTGCGCGGAACAGGCCGATTG
>JAISQR010000453.1 GCA_031274035.1 Treponema sp.
AAGCAATAGGGGAGGGGGGAGGGATAGAGATTGAAGTGATTCCCCCGCTTAGAGAAGGACATGGGCCGGTAAGTTCCAGCCGGATACGCGCCGCTATTCTAAAAGGCAGTATGCTGGAAGCTTCTTGTCTTTTAGGCCGGAATGTAGTGCTGGATTTAAGGGATATTCAGGGCGAAAAACAGGGCGGCGTTTTTTTATATAAACCCGCTTTGCGGAATCGAGTATCCGCGCGCGAGGGGGTTTTTCCGGTTGTAGTTTATGAGAAAGATTCCGGTAAAGGAAAAAAAATGGAAATTTGTATAAACGGGGAGGGTATTTTTGTACCTTCGATTGATAGTTGTAATTATATTGAATTCATATCAGGCTAGGAGTTTGTCGCGCTTCGCGCGTAAAAATTAATTTTTGAAACTGCTGCGATGATAAGACAAGGAGAAGAAACGGCGGCTGCCCCTAAAACTAAGGTTTTAGCTCTTCCCTTAATTAAGGTTGTACCCAAGGAGTGTATATATATGGCATTAAACAAGAATGAAGTTATCTCTATCGTTACCAAATTCGGGGCAAACGAAAAGGATACAGGAACCTCGGAGGTTCAGGTAGCGCTGCTCACCAAAAGGATCGAGCAGCTTACGGAGCATTGCAAACAGTTTAAAAAGGATAAGTCCAGTCAACGGGGCTTATTGATCCTGGTTGGTAAGCGCCGCAGGCTGTTAAAGTATGTGCAGCGGACGGACCTGGAAAGATACCGTACCATCATCAAGGAATTAGGCCTCCGTAAATGACGCCGTAGAGCGGACAGGCAAAGCCTTATCTTTGGCTCCTGTAACTCATGAATGCGGTTTGCGTTTGCAGGCCGCTTATTTATAGAAGTGGAATATTTATTGGAATGCGCGGGTTATAGAGAAGGTAATGCCGGAACTATGCGGATAGGTTACATTAACTCCGGTATAATTGAAAGCCGGAGTTAATTCATTCATAAGGTCTTAATAAAGAAAAGCGAGAATATATGCTTAACAGAGTTAGTTATCAAATTGCCGGAAAGGAGCTTATCCTGGAAACCGGTAGAATTGCAAAACAGGCTGCGGGGGCGGTTTTTGCCCAATATGCAGGATCCGCAGTATTGGCCACGGTGTGTTCATCATCAGAGGCTGTCGAGGGGCTGGACTATGTGCCCCTTACGGTTGATTATAACGAAAAATACTACGCCGCGGGGAAGATTCCGGGCGGCTTTATTAAACGTGAAGGGCGGCCCAAGGACAAGGAGATTCTGGTGTCGCGGCTCATAGACAGGCCCATGCGCCCCCTCTTTAATAAGAGCTTTGGACGGGAAATTCAGATAGTGCCTACAACCTTATCTACCGATCAGGTTAATCCGCCTGATATACTGGCAATTATTGCGTCTTCCGCCGCGGTACATATTTCCGATATTCCCTTCAACGGCCCTATTGCCGGTGTAAGAATCTGCCAGGTAAACGGTGAGCTTATTGTCAACCCTACCTATGAAGAAATTGAAAAATCCACCCTGGAAATCATCGTAGCCGGTACCAAAGAAGGTATTACTATGGTGGAAGGGGGGGCCAGGGAAGCCGGCGAGGATTTGATGATAACCGCGCTGGAAAAAGCACAGCAGGTTATCTTTGAATTCTGTGAATTGCAGGAAAAACTGCGCTCTCTTGCGGGGAAAGAAAAACTTCCCCTTACTGAATTGACGGCTGTCCTTGAAAATAAAGAGGCCATAGAGGGTAAAGCCTACCCGCGGCTGGAGGAAGCCTGCTTCTTAAAGGGCAAGATGGAACGCCGTGAAACTATTAGAAAGATAAAGGCCGATATAAAAGCCCTGTATGAAGGGCAGCTTCAAGACGAGGTGCAGCAGAAGCTCTTTGAGGCGTTTTTTGAGGATATGGAGTACCGTATTCTCCGTTCGTCTATACTTGACAAGGGAAGACGGGTAGACGGCCGCGGTACTGAGGATATACGGGATATAAGCTGTGAAATCGGTATTCTTCCCCGTACCCACGGTTCGGCGCTTTTTACCCGCGGAGAAACCCAGTCTCTGGCCGTTACTACCCTGGGCACCGTGTTTGATGAGCAGATATACGATGATATAGACGGCGATAAACGGGAAAATTTTATCCTCCATTACAATTTCCCCCCCTATTCGGTAGGGGAGGTAGGCCGCCTGGGAACCGGACGCCGGGAAATCGGCCACGGCAACCTTGCCCGCCGCTCCCTTGAAGCAATGATCCCGGCAAAAAATGAATTTCCCTATACAATACGGGTTGTAAGCGAGATAATGGAGTCAAACGGGTCTTCATCTATGGCGACTGTCTGCGGCGGTACGCTTTCTATGCTGCACGCGGGTGTTCCCATGAAAAAACCTGTGGCGGGGATCGCTATGGGGCTTATCACCGAGGGAAGCCGTTATGCGGTACTCTCCGATATTCTTGGTGAGGAAGACCATTTGGGGGATATGGACTTTAAGGTTGCGGGCACGAGCGACGGTATTACCGGCTTCCAGATGGATATAAAGATTGCCGGGGTAAGCCCCGAGATCATGCGGAAAGCCCTGGATCAGGCAAAACGGGGAAGGCTTTACATCCTTTCTATAATGAACGGGACCATTAACAAACCTATCGATCATATCAGTGAGTATGCCCCCAAGATACTTACCATGATTATTGAAGTTGATAAGATTGGAGCGCTCATAGGCCCCGGCGGAAAGAATATCAAGGCTCTCTGTGAGCAGTACAGTGTAACTATCAACACCGAAAACGACGGAACCGTTACTATCTACGGCAAAAATACCAGGGACGCCGAAGATGCAAAGGCCGCGGTGCTGGGTATAGTTTCTGACCCCGAGGTAGGGCGGATATACAACGGGACGGTAAAGCGGATCATGGATTTCGGCGCCTTTGTAGAGATACTGCCGGGCAAGGAAGGGCTTGTGCATATCAGCAAGCTGTCCCGTCAGCGTATTGCCGCAGTTACCGATGTGATAAGGGAAGGCCAGGAAATACCGGTAAAGGTTCTTGAGATCGATAAAATGGGCCGTCTGAACCTTTCTTATATTGACGCAATAGATCCTAACGGAGAAGAAGCCGAACGGCAGGGGCCTTCACGCAGGGAGGAAACCCGCCACAGGGACAGCCGCCGAGACGGTAATTACCATGACGACAGGCCGCGGCGGCGTTAATAGTGAGTGAACCGCTAAAACCGGTATAGGGGTGGTAATGTCCGATAATAGCTCTCTCCCTGTTTTGGGCATACTGAAAAAGACGCCCCGTGTTCAGCTTCCGCGGTATGAAAGTGAAGGCGCGGCGGGGCTCGATCTCAGGGCTTTTCTCGATGAGCCGTTGATCATCCCGCCGTTGGGAAGACGGCGCGTTCCTACCGGGCTTATGCTGGAGATTCCCCGCGGTTTTGAAGGGCAGGTGAGGCCCCGTTCCGGCCTTGCCTTCCGTCAGGGGATTACCGTACTCAATGCCCCGGGAACCATTGATTCCGACTACCGGGGGGAACTTGAGGTGCTGCTTATCAATCTGGGCGCCGAGCCTTTTACGGTACATGACGGCGATCGTATAGCGCAGCTTGTGATAGCGCCGGTATGCCGGGCGTCGGTTGTGGAGAAATATACTCTATCGGAAACCGGACGGGGCGCCGGGGGCTTCGGCTCTACAGGGATGTAAAGCGGTACTATGGAAAATGCGGAAACAAAAAACAAAGGCGCACGTTTCTTATCCCTGACTATATTCAGATACATAGTTATAGAAACGTTTTTTGCTTTTTTTGTATCTTTTCTCTTTTTCTTCTTCATTTTCTTTGTAAATCAGATACTTCTTATGGCCCAGCAGATACTTTCCAAGCGGGTCCCCTTTGTGCAGGTAGCCCTCCTCATCCTCTACTCGCTGCCGGTTGTCATTGCTATGGCCGCGCCTTTTGGTTCTCTTGTAGGCACCCTTATGACCGTAGGACGGCTTACATCGGATAACGAGATACTCGTAATGCTTTCTTCCGGCCTTTCTTACCGTAATATTTTTATTCCCGCCCTGCTCGTAGGCATTCTTGTTTCTATGTTTTCCTTTTTTGCAAATGATATACTTCTCCCCGCAGGTACGGTAGAATTTGGTAAGCTATACCGGAGGATACTTTTCGCGACTCCGGCGCTGGAATTGGAGGCGCATTCGGTAAAAGAATTTAAGGATACGGTGATTGTTACCGGAGATGTAACGGGAACTTCTATAGATAATGTTCTCATCATCGACAGAACCGGAAACGGAGAGCGCCGGGTGATTATGGCAAAGAATGCCGAACTGAAAGACGCGGGCAGGGATGGTCTGAGTCTGGATTTAAAGGAAGCCTTTATTCAGTCGTCCAAGGAGATTGCCCGGCAGGATTACGATTACGCATCAAGCGGTTTTCTGCGTTACTGGGTTCCCCAGGAGGATATCATGCAGGCGGTTTCTTCAATAGGGCCGAGAGAGATGAGTTCAGCCGACGTATGGAAAGAGATTATAAAGAAAGAAGATAATCTAAGGCTTAGGCTGGATGAACACTACGGTAAGACCCTGGAGCATGCTCTGTCGTTGGAATTCAGCCTTCGCGGCGGCCCCCAGGATGAATCGTGGAACAGGAGGGCAAATCTCCTTCAGTCTTTTGTACGGGAAGCCGAAACGGCAGCGTCAATTAAGCGGGACAGGAGCCTTCGTCTCTACCGCCTTGAATTCTATAAAAAATTCTCCCTTCCGCTTGGCGCGTTTTCCTTTGTCTTTCTGGCGGTGCCCCTCGGCCTCCTTGCAAAGAAGAGCGGCCAGACTGTCGGCTTTATCTGCGGCCTCATCATTGCCGTTATCTACTGGGCGCTGCTTCTGGGGGGGCAAACAATGGGGATGCGCCTGGGCTATTCACCGTTCTGGAGTATGTGGCTGCCCGATATTCTTATCGTATCCGTAGGACTTTTTATGTGTGTAGTACGGATGCGCAAATAGGAGCGGTCATGATTCTGGACAGGTATCTTGTCAAGCAGTTTCTACCTATTTTTGTAGTCGCTGTTTCTATGTTCGTATTGCTTCTCTGCCTTATCGATCTTTTTGCAAATCTTTGGCGTTACCTTAACTATGAAGTGCCCTTCCGTGAAATAATGCGGGTCAGCTACTACTATCTGCCTAAAAGCCTCTCCTACGCTACTCCTATTTCCCTGCTTTTTGCGGCCGCGTATACCCTGGGAGACCTCTACGCCCGTAATGAACTAACTTCAATTTTCTCATCGGGAATTCCGTTCCGCCGCTTTTCCCTGCCCTTGCTTGTGATCGGTCTTTTGGCTTCCGTCTTTTCCTTTTATTTTGATGACAGGGTCGTGATTCCTACGTTAAAAATGAAAAACGATCTTTCCCGCGTCCTTTTGCAGCAGCAATCGGAAGATAAATCCAATATTGTGATTAAAGCCCGTCAGGGGGAACTTATCTATTCGGTCGATTACTACGATCATTCCGCCCGGATTCTCAACGGCATCACCATCATAGAGCAGAGCCCCGAAGGTAAATTTATCTCCCTTGTACGATCCCCGCGCGCATCCTGGACCGGGGAGCACTGGGCTCTGAGCAACGCTATTATTTACGAATGGGTAGACGGCGTTCTGCGTACCCATCCCTTACAGAATACGGATATATACCGCGAACAGCCTGATACTTTCAGGCGGAACCAGGCGAACGCGGGGGATCTTCCGGCGCGGGACGCAGGGCTCCTTGTAGGGGACCTTCGTTCAGCCGGACTTCCCTATATTAAAGCCCTTGCCGAATACTACCACCGTTTTTCTTTTCCCTCCGCCTCTTTTGTGGTGATGATCCTTTCCATTTCTATGGGAGGACGTTTTAAAAAAAACATACTCCTTATGAGCCTTCTTTCAAGCCTGGGCGCCGCGGTTATCTTTTATGTTATGGAGATGATCAGTATGATGATGGCGCAGCTCGGTTATATCCCGCCCATAATCGGCGCATGGTTCCCTGTCGGCGTGTTTATTATAATCGGCCTAAGCCTGCTCGGTAATGCCAAAACATGAAAATTCTCTACGTGTAAGGCTGCTAGTAGCTTGATTAGGTCAAATCAATAGGTTCAACCACGGACCACACAGACAACACTAACGAAGAAAAAGGGTAAACTTGAAGTAAAATCAGCTTATTTCCGATATTTTTCCAGCTTTTCCCTATTTTTCTGTATGGTCCGTGAGGTCAGTGGTTAAATTCTTTATCAGTTCATTTAGCCTAATCAAGGTACTAGGAGTTTGTGGGGCTTTGCCCAAAAATTGTATAAATTTGCAATTTATTTCAAATTTATACATTGCATACTCCGAAAGCATGCCCGTTTATCGGGATTTTTTGCATATTCATGCAAAAAATCCACAAGTGCAATCGGACACGAAGTGTCCGCAGATGCTAGCGTTCATCACGGCGAAGGAGATAGAG
>JAISQR010000193.1 GCA_031274035.1 Treponema sp.
GCGGTTCAGGCTTCCACCTATGATCTTCATAAGATCAGCGAGAACTCAAGCAAGATGATAGTTGAGGGGTATATCATTGAAAAACTGGCCGCCATAGATAAAAACGGTAATACGGTTCCCGAATTGGCGGAGAGCTGGGATGTTTCGGAGGATCAACAGGAATTTGTTTTCCATCTCCGCAGGGGAGTTACGTTTCACGATGGAACTCCTTTCAACGCGGACGCTGTGGTAAGCTCCATGAACCGGTGGATTGAGTCTTTTGGCAACGCCTCCGATATTGCCGGATCGGCGCGGTTTGAAAAGATCGATGATTATACCGTCAGGATTAGCCTGCCGTCTCCGGCGGCGGCCTTTGTCGATATCATCGCCGGCGGCGGTAATCCGGCGGGGATCACTACGGTGGCGGCCAATACCGAATTGGATTCAAAAGGTTTCTGGAAGGATATTATCGGAACCGGTCCCTACCGCCTCAAAGAGCTGGTACAACAGCAGTATATTGTCCTTGAGCGCTTTGAGGATTATGTTCCCTATGGAGACCCGAATGTGCTGGATAACGGCAAGGCGGGGTACAAAGCGGCGAAGATAAAAAATCTCATTTTTCATTATGTGTCGGACACGGCGACCCGCGTTGCCGGCCTTGAAACCGGGCAATATGATGCGGCTTTCGGCATTTCAACTGATGACTATGATAGGCTTGTTAGAAATCCTGATCTTACAGTGATTACCGCCACCAATGGCGTCGCGACGATTAACTTTAACAAACGCCAGGGCTTAATGACCAATGCCAATCTCCGCCAGGCGGTAAACTACGCGATAGATTGTGAAGCGCTGATGCGGGCGTCCTATGGAGAACATTTCGAACTGGATTCTTCCTATATGGAAAAGGGTCAGCCATGGTACAGTCTTGCGGGGGAAGCGTATTACAACCAGCATGACCTGAAGAAAGCCAAAGAATATCTGGCAAAGGCTAACTACAAGGGTGAACTGGTCCGTCTTATCGCTGCCAGTTCAATCGGCCTGCCGGTGGTTCTGAAACAACAACTGGAAACAGTTGGCTTCAATATTGACTATGTGATTGTGAACAGCGTGAATGTAACGCGCAATGATCCCGGGGTATGGGAAATTTTTACCAGCAGTTGGGTACAGCATCCTATTCCGCCCCTCAAGCCCTGGCTGGCGGGAAACTTTGCCGGCTGGGCGGATGATCCGGAGCTGCAGGAATATCACCGAAAATTCTACGCCGCTAAAAGTGTTGAAGAAGCGAAAAAGATCTGGGACGAGGCCCAGCTTTACTGCTGGAAAGATTATCTGCCTATCATCAGCGTGGGACACCAGAACAATATTTATGCCTGGAGCAAAAAAACCGAAGGGGTCATTGTAAAAGAAGGGCTTTTCTTCTGGAACGCTGTTATCAGGGAGTAAATTTTGACAAGCAAGCCGCCGGCGGGATTTTCCTCCGGCGGCAGGGACGGCTCTATGCAAAGATATTTATTTCAGCGGCTTATTTTGGTTATTCCTGTACTCTTTATCGTATCGGTGGTGATTTTCAGCATTGTTCATTTGACCCCCGGAGACGCCGCTTATTCCATTCTTGGGGACGAAGCTTCTCAGCCCAAGATCGAAGAATTACGGGAAAGGCTGGGGCTGAATCTTGCTCCCATCGTCCAATATACCCGCTGGATCTCAAATGTGGTCAGGGGGAACCTGGGGGTTTCTTTTCTGCGTGATTATCCGGTTATTGATTTGATAAAACTTCATATAAAGCCGACCTTGTCTTTGACCCTTTATTCCATGGCAATAAGCATAAGCATCGCCCTGGCTCTGGGAATTTTAAGCGCAAAAATGCAGGGGACCGTCTTTGATCACGGGATTACGACCTTTACGATGTTTGGCATTTCGGTACCCGGTTTTCTTTTGGGACTGGGGCTGATGTACCTTTTCGCCGTCTATTTGCGCTGGTTCCCCGTTGCCAGTTACAAGGATATCAGCGCCGGTTTGGGCCCCCATTTGCGTTCTATAACCCTGCCGGCCGTTTCTCTGGGAATGATGCACTATGCCCTGATTATGCGTATGACCCGGACCACGGTTATCGAGATTCTCAACAGCGACTTTATAATGCTGGCAAAAGCCAAAGGGGTAAGCGAGTTCGCAATATTTGTAAAGCATGCTCTTCGTAACGCCATGATTCCGATTATAACCGTTATAGGACAAAGCTTTATCAGCGCGCTCTCAGGAGCCGCGGTGATTGAGTCCATGTTCGGCGTACCCGGCATGGGTCAGCTTATTGTTAACTCAATCAACCGGCGGGATTATCTTGTTATCCAGGGGGTAGTGCTTTTTATTACGCTGCTCAATGTTGTTATCAGTTTAATCGTTGATTTACTCTACTGTGTCCTCGATCCCCGGATCAGGCTTTCTCATTAAGGAAGATGTCGGCTTATGGTTCTTTCCAAAAAATCTATCAAAAGATCTATATCGATAGAAATTGCGCGTCCTGAGGCTGCGGCCCGTGACTTTATCCGGAAGAAACTTCTTTGGGATCAACGGGAGCAGATTTTACGGAGGATTCTGAGAAACAAGCGTCTGGTAACCGGAAGCTTTGTTGTGCTGGTATTTATATTTATAGCCCTCTTTGCGCCCTTTCTGGCGCCGCAGGATCCTAACTTTATTGATATGTCAATACGGCTCAAGCCGCCCTCCCCGGAGCATATCTTTGGTACCGATACTCTGGGGCGTGATGTCTTTGCCCGGGTTGTGTATGGCGCCCGGGTGTCACTCACCGTAGGCCTCGGAGTCGGGCTCTTTTCCGGAATCATCGGCCTGGTGATCGGGCTGTATGCCAGCTATAATCATTTCCTCGATCAGGTTTTTATGCGGATCTGTGACGGCCTTAAAGCGATACCGGGCATTCTGCTTTCCATCATGATCATGGCGGTACTGGGCGCGGATATAAAGAATGTTATTATCAGCCTGGTTATTGTCCGCATCCCGAATGTTTCCCGGGTTGCCCGTTCCGTGGCTCTTTCGGTAAGAGAGCAGACCTATATAGACGTGATGCGTTCCCTGGGCGCTTCGCCGAGCCGCATACTCTGGGGGCATATCGCGCCGAATATCCTCTCCCCTGTATTGGTACAGATGACCTTTGCTTTTGTTTCGGCAATTCCCGCGGAAGCCGCGTTAAGCTTTCTTGGCGCCGGGGTTCCCCTTTCACAACCGAGCTGGGGAAGTATTCTCAGCGAGGGCAGGCAGGTGATTTACAGCGCCTGGTGGCTCATCGCGTATCCCGGAATTTTTACCGCTGTCTCCGTGCTGGGCCTGAATCTGGTGGGAGAGGGACTGCGGGATTTTCTCGATCCGAAGACTGAATAGGGACGAGGCGGCGCTCATTATGGAAAAGGTGAAAGAACCGAAAAGAAAACTTCTTGAGGTGCGGCAGCTTGCCACAACCTTTCATACCAACCGCGGGCCTATACGCGCTGTTGACGGCATATCCTTTTCGGTATACGAAGGGGAGATTCTGGGTCTCGTAGGCGAATCGGGATGCGGGAAAAGCGTAACAAGCCAGTCAATTTTGCGGCTATACAACGAGGGAAAAACCGCGGCCTATCAGGGAGAAGTGTTTTTGAATGGGCAGGACTTGATGAAACTAAGTGAAAAAACCATGCGTTCTATCCGGGGCAGGGACATAGCCATGGTTTTTCAGGATGCCCTGAGTTCCCTTAATCCGGTTATGACCGTTGGCGAACAGATTATGGAGCCGCTTTTTATTCACCGGAAAATGAATAAAAAAGACGCCAGGGATGAGGCGATTGAACTGCTCAAGCTTCTGGGGATCCCGGCGCCGGAAAAGCGGTTTTTCAGCTATCCCCATGAATTATCAGGGGGCATGCGCCAGCGGGTTATGATTGCCGCGGCTCTTGCGTGCAGGCCGAAGCTGCTCATCGCCGATGAGCCTACTACCGCGCTGGATGTAACAATTCAGGCTCAGATCATTGACCTCCTGGTGGAACTTAATCAGAAGCTGGGCATGGCGATAATTTTCATTACCCATGATCTGGGGATTGTAGCGGAAACATGCGAGCGGGTCATTGTCATGTACCTGGGACAGATAGCGGAAGAGGGAATCGCCAAAGATCTGTTTCATTCTCCCCAGCACCCTTATACGGTGGGGCTTTTGAATTCAGTCCCCCGGACCGGAGAGAATGCGCCGAAAAGACTTTTTGTGATTCCCGGAATAGTTCCGACCCTGAGGCAAATTCCCCAAGGCTGCCGTTTTGAACCCCGCTGCCGGTACGCGACTATGCTCTGCCATACAAAGCCGCCGGATCTGCTGGTGAACATAAATAACGAGCAGCAGAAAGTGCGCTGCTGGCAGTATATTTCCCCGGAGGCATTTGCCTATGGCTAGCGGCGATGTCCTTTTGCGGATAGAACATTTGAAGGTTTATTTCCCCGTTAAAAACGCGATCGGGCGGATCCGATCCTATGTGAAAGCGGTGAATGACATATCTCTGAGTCTTTTTCGCGGAGAAACCTACGGCCTTGTGGGAGAAACCGGCTGCGGTAAATCGACCCTGGGAAGAGCCGTCATAAGGCTGGAAAGAGCCGCCGGGGGGGAGATCTATTTTGATAACCGGGATATTCTTAAACTCAATTCAAAAGAGATGCTTAAACTGCGTCCAAAGATGCAAATGGTGTTTCAGGATCCCTATTCATCATTGAACCCCCGGAAGCGGGTTGGGGATACGCTGACGGAAGTATTGGAGATTCACAACATCGGCGCGAAAGAAGAAAGGCCCGAAATTGTCCTTGATGTTCTTGAACGGGTTGGACTGCTTCCGGAACATTACTACCGGTTTCCTAACGAATTTTCCGGCGGGCAGCGCCAGCGCATCGGCCTTGCCCGGGCGTTTCTTTTACGGCCCCGGCTCATTATCTGCGATGAGCCGGTATCAGCCCTGGATGTTTCGATCCGCGCCCAGATCATCAATCTTCTGAAGGATCTACAGGAATCGGAAAAACTGGCCTACCTTTTTATCGCCCACGACCTGAGCATAGTGCGGTACATTTCCAGCCGTATCGGGGTGATGTATTTGGGCTGCCTGGTAGAAGAAGCGCCGGCGGAGCGTCTTTTCGAAAACCCTCTGCATCCCTACACCAGGGCTCTGCTTTCCGCATCCCCTTCAATTGATGTAGAGAGTCCCCGAAAAAGAGAACGTTTACAGGGGGAGCTTCCTTCTCCCATCGATCCGCCGCCGGGCTGTCCTTTTCATACCCGGTGTTCCCGGGCAGCCGCGGCATGCAGGCAATATCAGCCCCGGCTTAAAGAGATGGAAAAGAATCAAAAGGTAGCGTGTATTTTATATGAGTAACAAAACCAGGATATGGAGGAATAATTATGTCTGATAGCAGTGTTTTGGCCGACAAGGGCCATGTATTAACCCGCCGGGAGGTCATCGAAAAATATGCTGATGTATCTCCTTTTACCGTCATCAAGATCGATGTCCAGCGGCGGGGAGTCGTCTATAGGGAAAAGGCTCTAAAAGCGGCTGACCCCGGGCTTCACGATGTGCGCAAAAGGATCGATGAAAACACCGGAGAGCCGGGCTATCTGCCCGCGTCGTTACTGCTGCGGGACGGGACTACGGTCATGGCAGGAACGAGAGGCGGCGGCACGGGAACCACCGGCAAAGAGCCGTACAGCCATACCACGGCCAGGGCGAGTGACCGGGAAGCGCCGTATTTCGTCGATGTTATTGACGGGAAATTGGTTCTGCTGGACGGCGATGAACTAGTGGACGAGGTAGACTTCTGGCCGGCCGCCGATTTTTACAGCAAAGTTACCAGCAGCGGTATTCCTATGAGGGAAATCGCCGTGGCCCGGCCCCAGCGTATAGATTTTGATCCTTACCGGTATTGCCACTTCTGGGACAATGGGCATGGCTGCCGGTACTGTTCCAGGGGCGGAGGTTATTATAAAAACAGAAACGAGGCGGTAATCAGCGTCTCTTCCCAGGATGCTTACGAAACCCTGCATGAGGCGCTAAAGCAGAAGGGACGTTTCGCCAGCGTTCATCTTACCGGCGGTTCCAACATGGGCGGTAAGGAAATGTTCGACGACGAAGTTGACCGCTATATTGAGTTTATCCAGGCCCTAGGCCGGAATTTTTCTTCCCGGCGGTTTCCCAGCCAGCTTATCGCATCCGCGTTCAGCGAAAAACAATTGGAGAGGATTTACGAGAATACAGGTATCGCGACCTACACCGCCGATATTGAGGTACTAAACGAAGAAAAGTTTAACTGGATCTGCCCGGGTAAGGCCGAATGGGTAGGCTATCAGGAGTGGAAACAGCGCCTGGTCAACGCGGTAAGCATCTTCGGTCCCGGAAATGTAAACACCGGTACTGTAGGCGGGGTTGAACTCGCGAAGCCCGGCGGTTTTTCTACCGAAGACGAAGCGCTCAACTCAAACCTGGAGGAGGCGGAAGATTTCGCGCGTAAGGGCGTGTCGGTGGTTTACATTGTCTGGGGGATAGGTCCCAATTCGGCCTTTTCGAATCAGAAGTCTCCCTCACTGGAATATTTTGTGCGCCTTGCCAAGGGCTTCCATGAAATTCACAGCAAATTCGGTTTTTCGGTAGACAATGATACGTACCGAAACTGCGGGAATCACCCCGACACGGACCTGGACAGGGTACGGTAAAAGGAGAAAGCTATGGCGGTAAAATTGAACGAAGAAGTTATCGGCGCACTTAACAACAGGGAAAACATCAAGGTCCTTGCTACGGTAGACAAACAGGGATTGCCCCATGCGGCCTTTAAGGAGAACATCTTTTTTGATAATGATAAAATCATCCTCCTTGAGTTGATTGAAACTTCACAGACCAACAGTAACATGGTACACAGTATCTGGTTTAACAAGCCGGTGTCTATCAGCGTAAAGGACGGAAAAAACAATTCCTGGCATATCAGGGGACTCCCCAAAAAAACTCACATCGCCGGGCCGGTATACGAAAAATATTATGTCCAGGAGGCGGAAAAAAATCCTGAAATCGATCTTGGAGCGGTCTGGGAGATTGAACCCCTGGAGGTAAAGAATCAGACCTTCAGCGCGGTCCTGGCGGAAGAAAGGGCCAGGCACCCTTATCTCTACCATTTAGACAAGATAGCGAAAAGCGATTAGGAGATTTATATGAATCCGAAATTTTGGACCGCCGATGTCAGCGCTCTTACAAAAACCCAGGTTAAGGAAAAGCTTTGGGAAGAGCTGCGTCTCAAAGCCGATATAGGCACCGAAGGGATCGCCATTTCTGAACAGGCCCTGAACAGCCTGCATGAGGATGAATCCTTTACCGGGCAAAAACTTGGGGGAGGACGAAACCGTAAGCTAAACCGGGGGAAAGAACTTCCGGGCTGTATCTATCTGCCTTACGGCCTCAAAGTTACCTTTACCTGGAACGATACTTCCCCCTATGTGGTAGAGTTTATCAACGGCGGACACAGCCTCACCCATAAGGGGAAGGTCCTGGGAGCAATTCAATACGCAAAGAAGCTCCCCTATGAAGGCCAAAAGTCTTCCGACGGAGTTCCGCTGGAGTTGATAGGCCATGCCGATTATTACGATAAGCATGTGATCATCACCTACAGTAATGAGTGCTGCTATATTGAAAGAGACGAAGACTGCCTTTTTTGCAATATTAACTACGATAAGGATCTCTACACTGAAAAATTCGGACCCTTCTGGCGTACTCCAAAATCCGTGGCCGAGACGGTAAAAGCCGCTTTTGAGAACGGGGTAGCGGATCACGCTACTCTTACCGGCGGGGTTATCGCCGAGCGCCGGGAACTGGAATACTATGTGGACGCCGGAGAGGAGATCTGCAACACCCTGGGGGTCGATAAGTTCAACGGGACTGCCACGGTGGCGGCGCCGACGGATTTTAATAATATCCGCAAACTAAAGGAAGCCGGTTTTCGTACCACCGCCATGAATCTTGAACTTTGGAATAAGGATTTTTACAAGGCTGTATGCCCCGGAAAAGCCCGTGGTTCAGGCGGTTGGGATAACTGGGTCAAGGCCCTGGAATACGCGGTCGGCGTTTTCGGCTGGGGCCGGGTCCGCTCCAACTTTGTCGCCGGTATTGAGCCTATGCCAAGAACCTTAGAAGGATTTGAGTATCTCTCCGGCAAGGGAGTGGTTTGTTCCATGAATGTCTGGGCGCCCAACGTTGGTTCCGCTTTTGAAGGACACCGCAGTCCTGAACCGGCGTGGTATATAGAACTTGGCGCGAAACTTGCGGAATTGTGGAAGAGGAACGGTTTTAGCTTTGATCAGATTCACGACGCCACCGCGGGAGATTATCGTCTGCCCTCGGATATCTATCGTATCGAAAACGAGATATTCGATATTTATGAAGCCGCAGGGAAGGTATCAGCATAATGTACTTTGAAAAACCTGGTCCAGAACATACCCGGGAGACGCTGGAGCTTGGATTCGCCGCTGTCCGGGAGAGAAATATCGGGCATATTGTTTTTGCCACTTCCACCGGAACCACTGCCAAGGCTGTTTTAGAAATGGACTTTGCTTCTCTCAACGTAGTCTGCGTCACCCATGCCTGCGGCTATGCGGAGGACGGGCATAGCGAACTCCCGGATAATTTGAGGCGGGATCTGGAAGAATCAGGGATCAAAGTCCTGAGTACTACCCATGTTTTGAGCGGCGTTGAACGGGGCTTGCAGCGAAAGTTCGGCGGAATATATCCGGCGGAAATCATGGCTTATACCCTGCGTATGCTTGGCGCCGGGGTTAAAGTATGCGCGGAGATTTCGATCATGGCCCTTGATGCGGGCCTGATTCCTCATGGGCAGCCGGTAGTCGCGGTTGGGGGAACCCACCGGGGTGCGGATACCGCTTTGATAATAAGCCCGGCCCACGCATTCTCGGTATTTGATACCAAAATTCATGAGGTGATTTGTAAACCTTTGTAATCCGGCAGGGAACTTTCGAAAAATTCTAATGGAGAAAAATGATGTCCGATCAAAAAGGAAAGCATATCGCGATTTACGGCAAAGGCGGTATAGGCAAGTCAACCACTACTTCCAATATCAGCGCCGCTCTGGCGACAGACGGATACAGGGTAATACAAATAGGCTGCGATCCTAAAAGCGATTCCACCAACGTGCTGCGGGGTAATGAATATCTGCCGACGGTATTGGACACCATGCGCGACGGAAGCAAGGTTCATCTTGATGATATATCCAGGGTTGGTTTCGGCGGGGTGCTTTGCATTGAATCCGGGGGGCCCGTTCCGGGAGTCGGCTGTGCCGGCCGGGGTATTAACGCGGCGGTAAGCCTGCTGCAGGAACTAAAGCTCTTTGACGAGTTTAAGCCCGATTATGTGCTTTACGATGTTCTTGGCGACGTTGTCTGCGGCGGTTTTGCCGTTCCCATACGGGACGGTATAACCGACAGGGCCTATGTGGTAAGTTCCTCGGACTTTATGGCTATTTACGCGGCCAATAACCTGTTCAAGGCCATAAGTAAATACGCCCCTTCGGGAGGCGCCAAATTGGGAGGAATCATAGCCAACGGGCTTTCGGCGGGTTATTCCCAGAGCATCATCGATGACTTCGCGAAGAAAACCGGAACTTCCGTAGCGGGCTATGTCCCCCGCTCGTTAACCGTATCCCAGAGCGAACTCTACGGTAAAACCGTGATAGAAGCCAGCCCTGAGTCGGAACATGCGGAACTTTACCGTAAGCTGGCTAAAACGATAGCGGAAAACGAAGATCTTGTCGTACCGAGTCCCATAGGCGCCCAGGATCTGAGATCCTGGGCCAGAGACTGGGGGGATAAAATTTTCAAACTGGAGCAGGGCGTTTTAGAAGGAAACCGGGAGGGGATTTGAGCTATCTCAATATAAGAAGGAAAAATCAAATTTATGGCCCTGCTTGATTCACGAAAAGTCCTGACCAGAGAAAAAAGAAACGGGACTTTAAGCCACTACCACGGGACCCTGGCTTCTATTCTCGAAGACAGCGCCGGAGAAACACTTCAGCAAAGGGTGCGTACCTTTAGTCAAAGTACTCCGGGAGAAATAATATACGTGTTGGAAGCGATAAGCGCCATTCCCGGTATCGCTGTCGTTATTAACGGCGCGGCGGGCTGTTCCGCCTCCGCTCTCCGCTTTAACGCCGGGCGCAATGTTCCCTGGTATTCAACAAATCTGAATGAGGGTGACACCATACTGGGAGGGGATCAAAAACTCCGCTCCGCAATACAGAGGGCCTATAACGAAAATCACCCTGAATTGATATACATAATCGGAAGCCCTATAATTGCCATTAATAACGATGACGTTGAGTCTGTGGTGCGGGAGATGGGAGAGGAGCTTGATTGCCGGATACTCTATATTGACGTAAACGGATTCAGGACAAAAAACGCCGTTACAGGCTATGACGCTTTGTACCATTCGCTGTTGAAAAATTTGATCGAACCAAAACAAACCCAAAGCAAACCCTTTATCAATCTGGTTTCAGTATCCGAAAATCCCCGGAACACAGCCGCCATTGCGGATTTGTTGGGCGCCTTGGATATTCCCTGCAACATAATTCCGCGGTTTTCAGGCATCAGGGCAATCCGGCGCGCGGGGAGCGCGGCGTTCAGCGTGTCCCTCAATGACGGAGAGAATGAATACCTCATGACCGGCCTCGAAGAGAGCTTTGGCGTACCGTGGCTCAGAACAAATCCCCCGGTTGGTACGGCGGCGGTTTATGATTTTGTAAAAAAAGCCGCCGCTAAGTTCAGTCCGGAAGCCGCCGCGTCGGCCGGAGCGTTGATAGAGAAAGAACAGCGGCAAGCGCGGCTTTCCTTGAGTAAAAAGCCTTTTGCGGGAAAACGGATTTTTCTGGATATGGATTTACATCTGCTGGTCGGTTTTTCTTCCCTGGTTGACGAACTGGGCGGCGAGGTTTCAGGAATCGCGATCTCCTATCTTGACAGCGGGAATAAGGAAAAATTGAAGGAACTTGCCTTTCTCCCTCCGGCTACACCGGTGATCATTGCCCAGGGCCAGCAGTTCGAAATAGCGAATCTTCTCTACAAGTCGGTTCCCGATTTTTATATCGGAAAATCGGCCCGTGCCGCCGCCCGTCTGGGGATTAACGCCCTGGCAATAGACCGGCTTTTGTATTACGGGTACACGGGGGTTGGCGAGACCGCGAGGCGGGCAGCAGGGGCCGACAGTGTTTACGCGGAATTATTAAAGCGAAAAGAAAAGAAAAGAATATTTACTCTGATGCCTGGCTAAAACGAAGCGGAAACTGGTATGTCAAAGTGGAGGTCAAATAACCGTGCATGAAATAATCAGAAACCCGAGGCATGGCTGCGATCTTCATGGGGCGTTAAAGACCGTCGAAGCCCTGAACGATGCCGTCCCCATCGTGCACGCCAATGCCGGCTGCGTGTACCAGCATTATTTGTCGGACGGGTCAGGCCGCTTGGCCGGCGGCGGCGTGTGGGGGCCCGAAGTACCGGGAACGGAGATCACCGAGAAGCATGTCGTCTTTGGCGGCGCTTCCCGCCTGCGGGAACAGATCAAGAATACGGTTAAGGTGATTGACGGTTCGCTGTATGTTGTACT
>JAISQR010000506.1 GCA_031274035.1 Treponema sp.
ATACTCGAAGAGTACAGCATGCCCATTGATCGGGATTTTTTGCATGAAGGTGTGCCAAAGGCACACTGAGCAAAAAATCCACAAGTGCAATCGGACACGAAGTGTCCGCGGCTGCTAGGTTCCTTTGTGGTAAAATTTCTTCATTCTTAGTTATTCGTTCTTACGTTATGGGTCAAGTTTAGCCCGGATAGAGGGGCTTAACAAGGATTTTGAAGGCCTTGAGTACCCCAGGGGGATATTCCGGCTCCTCACCGGAGTACCCTTGGTTTTTGTAACCAATACCGCCCGCTTGGGAAAAGAGGCCCCTCCCCGATCTTGGGAACCCTGCTTTCCGGGAATTATAGCGTCTGTTATGCCGATAACGGACATCTTTTAGACGGCGTTTTTCTTGCCTATATCTATCAACAGTTTGGCAAAGAGGGAATCAGCGCGTTCAGACGGAGGGCTGTCTGCGGGGTGCATCCTTCCCAGATGATCAAGGCCGGGGGCATAGACAAAGACCCCTCTGTCTATGTGCTTCCCTACATCTTTGGGACGATAAAAACCAAGGAGCCGGGTTGTGAAATGATATGGCCCGAAGAGGGGGCGCCGATCATCCCCGTCCTTATCAGCCAAAAAAAGGACGCCTCCGAAAATGAGCGGAGCGTGGCGGAATTTTTATGCGGGGAAACCTGCGGCAGGACCTTTATTACCCAGGGACTGTTCCCCTCCTCCCACCCCGGCGTATTCAACAAACTGCCGGGAAAACTCCTCTGGCTGGGCTGGGATTATATCTATCAAAACGATCTATTACGCATCATCGCCCGTGCAAAAACCTTGTTTCTGGATGGAGAAAGATGAAGCTCATCACCCTGGCGGGGCCGCCGTCCTGCGGTAAAACCGCCGTATTGACCAAGGTTTTAAATCATTTTACAGGGGCGGGGAAGAAGGCCGGAGTGGTGAAATTCGACTGCCTCTCGACAGAGGATGAAAAAACATACCGCCATTTCGGTATCCCTGTTAAAAAGGGCCTCTCCGCCGAACTCTGCCCGGATCACTACTTTATCACCAATATTGAAGACGCCTTTTCCTGCGGTGAAACCATGGGGTTTGATTACCTCTTTACCGAAAGCGCGGGGCTCTGTAACCGTTGTTCCCCCCATATTAAGGATGTACCGGCGGTCTGTGTGGTAGATCAGCTCAGCGGGGTACATACGCCGGTGAAGATCGGCCCCATGTTAAAGACGGCGGCTCTGATAGTGATTACCAAAAGCGATATTGTCTCCCAGGCGGAACTCTTCCATATCAACGGGCAGGGAACCTATGCATTGTATTCCCGGATCGTTACATTGGCGGCCGATACCAACCTGATAAGCAGCAAGCTGCGCTTCCCCATGCCCATGGCTCTGTGTTCCTACTGCCTGGGGGAAACCAAGATCGGCAAACAGTACCAGATAGGAAATGTGCGGAAAATTGATGTTCACTCTTCAGCCGGGGGCTAGGAGCCTGTGGGACTTTGTGGGAACGGCTCGATATATCGCTGCTTTTTTGAGGTAATTTATGGAAGATATAAGCACTTGGGAGATGGCCAAAATCCTAAACCAATATCCTTTTGCCCAGGATTGGCTTACCGAAAATGGGTTTATTCTTGATCCCCGGTCTTCTTTTGCGGAAAACCTGCAAGGACAAACCAAAGGTTTTTTCCAAAACAACGGCTGTAACGCCCCGGAGTTTACCCGGCGGTTTCGGGATTATATTCATGACATGGTGGAATTTTTGGGCGAAACCCCGGGCCAAATTGAGGAAATCACCATCCTGCCGGGACTGGATAAAAGCGGCCGCCGGGAGAATTTTGAAAGGATTACGATTAAGCGGGGGAGCATTGCCGCCGTCCGTGGTGGGCGCCACGGGCAGCGGTAAAAGCCGGTTCCTTGCAGACATTGAATGGGGCGCCGCGGGGGATACCCCCACAGGAAGGACGGTACTCATCAACGGAGGGCGGCAGACCGGAGAAGGGGGCCTTAGAAATAAGATCGTCGCCCAGCTTTCCCAAAACATGAACTTTGTCATTGATCTCTCTGTTTACGATTTTCTCAAGATGCACGCCGAATGCCGGATGACGGAAAACCCCGAAGCGGAGGTGGAACAGGTTTTCGCTATGGCGAACAAGCTGGCAGGGGAACCCTTTACCCGCGATGTGCCGGTAACCGGATTAAGCGGAGGGCAGTCACGGGCCCTTATGATAGCCGACTGCGCCCTCCTCTCCGCCGCCCCGGTAGTCTTGATCGATGAGATAGAAAACGCGGGGATCAACCGGCGGGAAGCCCTGGCCCTCCTCACTGGGGAAGACAAGATCGTGTTTATCGCCACCCATGAGCCGGTACTCGCGCTCCTGGCCGATTACCGGCTCATCATCAAAAACGGCAGCATCGCCTCTATCCTGCAAAAGGACAAAGTCGAAGAGGAAGTGCTAAAAGAAGCGGAAGCCCTTGACGGACGGCTTTTGGAACTGCGGGACCTCCTGCGGCAGGGCCGGCGGCTCAAGGGGCAGGACTTCTTTGCTAAAAGCACTTGAAATCACGTATGCCGTAGGCACGAATACCTACAAATATCCAAAGGTGAAAGGAACTGTTTTTAGTTAAGCCTGTAATGGTGTAAAGCCGATACTAGTAAAGAGGAGACCTCTATGCTTAGAAAAAAAGCCCTGTATGCTATTATATTTTTGGGGGTAATGATCAATTCTGGCTTATGGGCTGGAGATACAGCATTTTTTGTTGATCTTGGCTTTTCCCCTGATGGTAAAATCTACACATTCGCTCAATATGGTATCGAATCAAGAACGCTTCGGTCTTGGGCCGATCTTTTTATAGTTGATGTCCCACGGAATAATTTTGTTTCAGGCGGCAGGTTGAATTTTGTCCACCCCAGCCCTATTGTTACCGGACAGGACGGATCCGGGGCGGTATACCGTATTATCGCGGATAATTCCGCCCTGCTCTCAAAATACAATATCAGTTTTCTTAATCAGGGGCAGCCCCTGTATATAGCGGTAGATAACGGCGTTGCGGAGAAGGGGCAAGGCATTGAATTCAGGGATTTTGATCTGGGTACGTCTTATAAGGCAAATCTTATTCAATATGTAGAAGGCAGCGGGACAAATCTTAAATCATCGTTCTATATTAATGTGGAAAAAACCGCGCAGAACGGCGCAAAAACAGCCTATACCGCCGGCACCCCCCAGCTTAAACGTCCCCTCATATCTTCGTATAAAATAGTTAAGGTTTTAACCGGACCTCGAGGAGGCGCCGCGCGGCAAACAAACGATTCCTTAATTTTTGTTATAGAAACGGAACATCATGGCTCGGAGGGTATAGTAATCCGCTATATGGTTGAGGCTTTAAACCTGCCCTAACCTTATATATTCAAAATCGATCATTCAGCTTCTTTCCTGGATTTAAGAGGCCTTAAAATCTGCGTTACCGCATTACCATGTTCATGGAAATACCGCAGGTAGAGGTGGTTTTCCATGTGTTCTTGTTCCCATAGCCCGTCCTTCTGGACTTCACATGCCAGGTGTATAGAATCTTCCCTGTTTAAAGATTCGTGTACCTGTGCAAAAAGATACTTTCCTGCCGGAAGTTCCATATATTCCCCTTGAGCCGCAGCCTGCTTTATTATCCCCCATTCAATAAGCTCCGATAGGTAATGTCCTTCCCGGGGTTCTATGCTCTGGGCTTCTGCATGGTTTATTTCATAATGGTATATCTGTTCTTCTGTAGCAGCGTCTAAAGGCGCGTTCCCCCCCATTTTGACGTAAAGCAGCGGAGCAAGCAGATATAGATTGCGTGTAGTTATTCTATCCATAACGATAACGTACATCAGATTCCTTTTAAAAAAAAGAGGTGCGGGCGTCCCGCCGCAAAATTGTAACTAAAAAATTCATTTTGAATAAAGCGCCGCGCATGGAGACCCCATATATAGG
The DNA here is from genome assembly GCA_031274035.1 of Treponema sp. Lineage (GTDB taxonomy): Bacteria > Spirochaetota > Spirochaetia > Treponematales > Breznakiellaceae > JAISNI01. The sequence goes on from JAISQR010000506.1 coordinate 3,962, forward strand.
GTGGAGGTACTTATATGAAAATTTACAGTTTTATTTTAGGAATACTCATACCGGTACTGGGTTTTACAGCGTGTTCATGCTCTACCGAAATTGCTATTGAGGAAGTGCTGGGCGCGAGTACGGCTTCCCCTGTTTTCCTTTCGTTCAAGGCGGTTTCCTCTACCGAAGTCGCGTTTGAGTTTTCCGCGCCGGTAAAGGTTCTATCGCTGCATTTTGAGCCTGCTTTGGAAGTTGCTTCCATCAGCGAAGGGGCAAATGTCAGTATAAATCTAAAGCAGGATCTCGGAGCGGAGAAAAAATTGCTGGCGGATATCCTGGTTGAAGATGAAAACGAGAACACTCTCAATGTGCTTGTTCCCTTCCGGGGGCGGAACAACCGGTTGCCGCCATTGCTTATCAATGAACTGCGGACGGAACATTCCAGTTCTACCACCAAAACAGGAAAAGTAGAAAGAATAGAATTCGTTGAATTAAAAACCCTGAGTGCGGGGAATCTGGCCGCTCTCAGACTGTTCATCGCCAGCTACAGTATGACGGAACCGATTTTCGAGTTCCCGTCTGTAGAGGTAAAGAGCGGTGAGTACATTGTGGTTCATCTGCGGACTCTTGAAACCGGCACGGTTAATGAGACCGGCGCCGACTTGGGAGCTTCGGCCGGTACTGACGCCTCTCCGACAGGCAGGGATTTCTGGTATCCAGATACAACCGCACAGCTTGGAATGACCGACGCTGTATTTCTTCTAGATCAGGATAATCGGGTACTGGATAGCGTCGTCTTGAGCAAAACCGCCGACAAGTGGAGCAAAGAAGTTTTTGCCGACGCCGCAAAATTCCTGGCCCAGCAGGGGGCCTGGCTGCCCGGAAACGGCAAGGCCGGAACCATTCCAGGCCCAGCCGATGCGGTCATTACAGAGAGTACTACCGCCACCAGGACTATTTGCAGGGACGAATCTATAACGGATACTAATAAAGCCGCAGACTGGTATATTACCGACACGAGTAAGGCTTCACCCGGAACGAAGAACAATACCGAGAGATATAAAAAGAAGTAAGGGGGCAAAAAACATTACATTTTGTAATAGACCTCTACAAACTTTGACTGGGTTTGTAGAGGCTCCTTTGGGAGTTTGTAATATCTAAATCTTACGAAAAGAATTTTAACCGCCAAGGCGCATAAGGAAAAATGTATTGTTTTGTTATTTCCTTATATTTAGTAGGCAGCTATACTATATCCTTAAACATGCCTATTATTATATTTGGAGGAACCGCTCCTACCTGGGAATTCACCACATTTCCGCCGTTATAAAGGATAAACGTGGGAATCGATAACACACCATGACGGGTAGGCAGTTCATCTTCCTCATCAATATTGATTTTACCTACTTTGAGACGCCCTTCGTATTCCTCTGCTATTTTCGACAGAAGCGGGGCTACTGCCCTGCAAGGGCTGCACCAAGGCGCCCAAAAATCGAGCAAAACTGGTATTGGAGATTCTAATACTTCGGCGTTAAAATTCTCGTTTGTTATATTGATTTCGTGTACCATAAGATACTCCTTAAAAGTAAAGTAAATACTCAGGTATGTGCGATATTTATACGTGTCCTCTAGCAGCCGCGGACACTTCGTATCCGATTGCACTTGCGTTTTTTTGCTCAGTATGCTTTTGGTACACCTTTATGCAAAAAACCGATCAATGGGAAGGCCTTCTTTGACTGAGCGGTTCTCTTCCCATTCTTTCTCGAACTTGCGCTGTTAAAAAATCTGTTCAAAGGCCTCAAGTATCTGCCGCTTTATTTCAGGAATAACACCCTTGATACTAAGCCCCGATGCGTTCCTGTGGCCTCCCCCGCCCATAAACACAGCAATACTCCCCACATCAATCTTATCGAGAGAACGGAAACTAACCGTACAGTTTTCCAGGGTTTCCTGCCGTATAACCGCGACGGCCTCAATACCAGCTACCGATTGCAGAAGCTGGTAGAGGCTTTCCGTATCGCGGCCTTCCTTGCCGTACCTTTCACTCTCTTCAAATTCCTCGGTGGTAATGAGCAAACGTCCGTCAAAATAGGATTCCACACGGGAAAGCATATTTCCCAGAAGGATGCGTGAATTGAGGGTTTTCCCCCCGTACATGGCATGATATGTCTTTTTAGGGTTCGCTCCCTGCCGTATCATCCGGGCGGCACAATCAAAAACCGCCGAACCTTTATCGTCAATATGCCGGAAAAAACCCGTATCGGTACAGAGGCCGAAGAAGAGCAGTTCTACCTCTTCTACAGTCGGCTCTATCTCCAATACTTCAAGAAGATAGAAGATCATATAGGTAACCGAAGGAGCTGCCGGATCGAGATAGACCAACCCTCCCCCGCCCGAAGATTCGAGACTCCCCGAAGCATGGTGATCGATATACGCAACAGGCAGACCTTCAAGATAAGGGGCAAGGCCCCCTGTTCTATCGGGCGTGGAACAATCGACCACAATGACCCGCGCGCCTTTCCGGTCGTCTTCGTTCGGCGCAGAGCAGAAAAGCTCCTCCCATCTCATAACCTCGGTACGTTTGAAAGGCCCTGCCGAACAGGGCCGGGCCTGCTTCCCCAAACGCCTCAGCGCTGAACTAAGGGCAAGCTGGCTTCCTATGCAATCCCCGTCAGGTTCCTTGTGCCCCGCTATGAGGAACTTATCCGCATCTCTGATAAATTCTAACAGTTCGCTGGGAACTTCTCTGTTTTTATACACAAAACCCTCCTGTTTTTTAAGGGCTAATCACCATGCAAAGCCGCAAGCCGTCTTTCTAAAGAATCCCGCTCTCCTCCCCGCAACAGAGCAGGCCGAACTGACGCCTGTATCCCCCGCCTGAAACCACCGGCCTTCCGTTTTGGATATACACATCGATCTCGGTCCTAAAACCGAAATCGGGAAAGTATATTCCCGGCTCAAGGGAAAAACAGGATCCTTCCAGGATAAGGCGGGAATCGGGGAATTCCACCGAATCCATATTGACGCCGGAACCGTGAACCTCGGTATCTATACCGTGCCCGGTACGGTGTTTAAGCGCCGCCTCGTAGCCCAAATCGATGAGTAAACTCCGTGTTTTCCTATCAACATCGGCGCCGCTCAAGTTCCGGCAGGAAGAAAGTTCTTCTTCAATATAGCGGAGAGCGCCTTCCCTTGCGTTTACAAGATCGCCGAACGTCTTCGCTATTCCCTCCGGCGCTCCGGCGGCAAAGATACCTGCCCAAGAAATATCGGCAATAACAGCCCCAGGCTTGTTTTCTTTTGCCCAAAGATCGAACTGGATCACATCCCCTTCTTTGAAACGTGCGCCCATACCAGAAAAATCGTAGTGAGGATTTCCCGAATTACCCCCCGCGGCAACAATAGGGAGATGATCCGTTACAAGATGCCGCCTGGCAAATTCATCGTTAATAAGGTCCTGTATGTTACCCTCGTAGAGTTCCATTCCGCCGGTATATGCCCTTTTTACCCGATCCCAGGCAATTTCTACTATCTGATAGAGATGTTCCGCGGCCCGTTCATGGCTTGCTATAGCGTCCCTATCCAGCAGACCCTTAAAACGCTGAACCAACCCCGCCGCCGAACAGAGAATCAAACCCGCCTCCCGAAAAGTTTCCGCTGTTCCAGCATCCAGGTAGGAAATTGCGGCTAAGGCGGGGGAGCTATGAACCCCCCAGCGTTTCCCGCCAAGCCTTTTAAGGCCGGCAAGAAGATCGTCCCGGCTGATATAGGTAATTTCCCTTCCGGGAAGGTCATTCAGAGCTTCCCCTTCAATGGCATGAACGATCTTAAGCGGCTCACCCTCCAAGGGCACCGCATAGATCCAGCGCCGGGAATTGGTAAAACCGGACCGTATCTTCAGAATTTCATCGGCAAGCTTGTCCCGATGGCGGAAATTACAAAAAAGCCACCCGTCAAGCTGCTCTTTCCGGATGGCTTCCTTCATCTTGCGGAGTTCCATAAAAAGTTAAAACTCCAATTTAATCTCTTCCACTTCAAAACGATCATCAATATTTGCATTTGAAGGAATACTACCCCACGTCTCGTGAGTTACACCCTTTATATACAAACGCAAATGATTAAACTGACCGCCTTTGGTAAAAACTGTCAGATACGGCCACGATTTTCCCGACGGCAGATTGATAAGTTGAGCCTTTCCCCCCGCCTCGCGGAACCATTCAATAGGGATATAAACCGTATTTCTTTGGATTGTTCCGGCCCGATATTGAACGACATATCCCTTCTGATGCATGTATACCTTTTCAATAGGCACATTAATATAGAAAAAATCAGACTTGTTCTCTTCGGCTATTTCCTGTGCAAATACAGGCATCACCAAACCGATAATTATAACACCAAGAAAAAATAACTTCCGCATAAGGCCTCCGTTTATATTAAGGGTTAAGCCCTTTGGGGTTTAATACCCCGCCACTTGGTGCGGGGGTTCCCCCGCATACGCTAAGATTTCAAGGAGAAATCTTCACTACCCCGCAGCTTGCCGCAGGGATTCTTTATTTAAATATAGCACAAAATATCATTTTAATGCAAGACGCTTTTCAAAAAAATTATTAACTAACGTAAGTCCGGCAAAGAAAAGGAAAGTCCGCGCCTTATCGCTCCTGCCCGTAACTACTCAGGTCCGCGGTTTTTATACGTGTTTTCAAGCGCTTGGGTACCCGCAGGGTCCCTCACAAAGGGTCCCCGCCCCTTTCGCTCCAACAGTCTCATTACAAAGCGGAAACGCGGCGTCCCTTATGCCGGTTTCCGCTATCCCCGCATTAGCTTAACGTTGCAAGCATGAGCGCCTTAATCGTATGCTTCCGGTTTTCCGCCTCGTCCCAGGCGCGGCTCCGGCTGCCGTCTATCACATCGGCGGTAACTTCCTCGCCTTTAACGGCGGGCAGGCAATGCAGAAAAATGCTGTCGCCGCGGCCTGTCCTGTCCATAAGCGCCTGGTTTACCTGGTAAGGTTTAAGCAGCCGTACCCGCTCCTCCTTCTTGGCCTCTTCCCCCATAGAAGCCCAGACATCGGTATAGACGGCATCCGCTCCCTTTACCTCGGCAAGATCCGCGCTGATCAGGAACTCCGCTCCTGATAAAGCCGCAAAAGGGCGGCATTTTTCTAACAGGACAGGATCGGGCTTAAGCTCGGGCGGACAGATTACGGTAAAATGCACACCCAGCTTTGCGCAGATAACAAAGAGAGAACGGGCTACATTGTTCCGCCCATCCCCTACAAAGCAAAGTTTTTTTCCCTTTGCGTTACCAAAGTTCTCCTCCAAAGTCATTATATCCGCCAGAACCTGGGTAGGATGATACTCATCGGTTAAACCATTATACACCGGAATGCCTGAATATTCCGCCAGGGTAACTACGGTGGACTGCTTAAAACCCCTAAACTGTACGGCGCTGAACATACGGCCCAGTACCCGTGCCGTATCCTCAAGGGATTCCTTAGCGCCAAGCTGTATATCCTGGGTAGAGAGAAAAACAGGGTGCCCCCCCTCCTCACCAAAAGCAGTTTCAAAAGCACAGCGGGTACGGGTAGAACGTTTTTCGAAGATCATGGCAAGGGTTTTACCTATAAAACGCTGATAAACTTCACCCTTCTGTTTTTCGGCTTTTACATGCACCGCATAATCCAGAAGATACCGTATCTCCCCGGCTGAATAATCCAGCAACGTCAAGAGGGATCTGTTTTTTAAGGAAATAGACATAAATGCCTCCCAGAATATCTGTATACTATTTTATAAAATTTTTCAATACATAAAATTCTAAAATGGGTACGGCTCAAGTTTTACTTGCGGTCTGTCGCACTTATCAATTTTATACGCAAAGCCCCGCCAAATTCTCATAATCTCCCACTAAAAGATGCAAGGGCGCTTCATCTTCCTCAATGGAGGGAAAGCGCCCCCGTTCTTCCAGGAAGAAGTTATCGGCATGATCGTCGTTTACCATAGATACTTCGCCCAGGAGCAGCTTTTCGCCATCCGGCCAGAACTGGTGGAAGACGCCCTGGAAAAGGGTGATGCTTTCACCGGGGACGAGTCTGATAACAGAGCCGGGGTCAGCAAAGAAGTTGCGTCCGTCTACAGCAACACGTACCGGAGAATTTTTATCCAGGCTGCCGTCATCGAGAGACGCGTACACCTTTACATTAAGTACACCCTTACTGCCGCGGTTGATAATATCTTCCATCTTGCTTTTATGGTAATGGTAAGGAGTTATCTGACCAGAATTTGAAATTAAGAGCTTTTCGGCGTAAGTTTTTTTACAGGCAGGATCGCGTATGCTGCCGTTACGGATGGTAAAGAGGAAGAGACCGATTTTGTCAAAATTACCGCCGCCAAAATCGGTAAGATCCCAGCCGAGTTGATTACGTTTAATCTCGTCATATTCAGGGCCTTTACTCTTCCATTCTTCAGGCGTCCAGAAGGCAAAGGGCGGCAGCATAAATTGACGCTCCCTGATAAAGTCTTTTGCCTCGCGTATATGGCGGTTTATCTCTGAACGTTTCATACAATGCCCCCTTAATTATAATTCCTGCGCTTTGCCCGTCTTCAAAATGAAGAACCCAGGAGCAAGCGCAGACCAAAAGTCTGACGGGGTATGGACCACGCCTTCCAATCAGCGCTATTGTATATTATACAAAATTATCCCTAAGTACAACAGCTATTTTAGCTCTTTACCGCGCCTGATGTCATACCGGCTATGAAGTAACGCTGTGCCGCAAGGTACAGTACCAATACCGGAAGCGACCCCAGAATACCCATAGCCATCATTTCGTTCCACTCGTAGGCATGCTGGCCCATAAGCTGCTGGATACCGATGGGGACCGTGCGCATTTCTGTGGATTTGGTAAGGGTGAGAGCAAAGAGGAATTCGTTCCAGGACAAAATGAAGGTATATACGCCGGTAGCGACAATTCCGGGAACGGCGTTCGGAACCAGGACGCGCCAGAGGGCAAAAAACGTATTACCGCCGTCTACCATTACCGCTTCGTCAAGTTCCCTGGGCAGGGTATTAAAGTAGCCGGTCATCATCAGTATCGCATAGGGAAGGGTAAAAACCATATAGGTTAAGATAAGCGCAAAATAGGTATCGTACAGTCCCAGCCAAACCACAATGCCGAAATAGGGGATGAGTAATGTTATGGGCGGAACGGTCTGAGTTGCGATTATAAAAAGGTTGAGGATTCTTTTGCCTTTGAATTTATACCTGCTGAAAGCATAACCGGACAGGATCGCTATAAACAGGGACAAGAGTGTTACCACTGACGCAACAAGATAACTGTTCAAGAAAAAGCGTACCTTGGCGGGATTGGTAAATATCGACAGATACGGTTTAATGGTAAATTCCTTGGGCAGAAGACGCGGGGGAAGCGAGAATATTTCCGTGTTTGATTTGAGCGAAACAAACAGCATCCACAGAACAGGAAAAAACGCATAGCCTAAACCGATAATCAGGAGAACATAGATGACAGCCTTTGTAAATCCTTTGTTTCTTGTTACCATTGCGCGTACCTTTAATCCCTTATTTTTTGATTTTTCACATAGAAGAATGCGATTACCATAGATAAAACAAGAACAATTACCGCGCTTGTAGAAGCAGCCGAAAATTGATAGGTTGAGAATGCCAGTTTATAGGTATAGGTTCCAAGAACCTCTGTCGCATGGATGGGCCCTCCGCCGGTGGTCATCCAAACCAAGGCAAATACCTGCATGGTCCAGATAAAATCAAGCATGGAAAGGCTTATAATAATCGGCATAAGCTGCGGTATTGTTATCGAAATAAATTTCTGCGCTTCATTTGCGCCGTCAATAGTTGCCGCTTCATACATTGAATCGGGGATGCCCTGGAGGCCGGCAAGCAGGCTGACCATATAAAAGGGATAGCCGGCCCAAATATTTACAAATGTTACCGCATGCAGGGCGCTTGATGTAGAAGAAAACCATTCTACAAAATTTTTATTAATGTAAAAAAAATCCAAAAGATAATTTACCACACCGCTTGGATTGAGCAGCAGACGCCAGATTATGGCGATGATGGTTGCGGTAAAAACCCAGGGAAGGATATAGAATACCCGGAACAGACTTCGCAGAAGAGGCGGTACGGCTTTTGAATTTAAAAGCATGGCAAAGAACATGCCGATAATCAGATGAAAAATCACGCTCATAATGGTAAAGTAAAGGGTATTCCCCAAGGCAATATGAAATGTTTCATCTTTTAGTATTTTGATATAATGAGCAAAGCCGACAAAGACGGAATTACGGTTCATAATGACGTTATCAAACATCGAATACCGTATCACCATGATAATGGGAATAAGCATCAGTAACGCAAGAAGCAGTATCGTAGGCGTCTGGTAAAAATAGGGGACAATTCCTCTCTTCATTGTGCGCATACTATTTTTCATTCACGTATCCTTGTTCCAAGTTCATTACCCCAAATGAATAGAGGCTTTCCCAAAACTTCAATTTTTTGGGAAAGCTGCCTTAAATTTAAGGGAAAAAGCGGTCGTTGGGCCGCTTTTTCTACAGCCATTCCCAGCGTCCCAAAGGTTCTCACTAACCAGGTTGTGGAAACGGCTCAATATTTATACCATCTTACACGCGAAGCGCGACAAACTCCTGCGGTATGCAAAGAACCGCGGACCTACCGGTTTGAGTCAATAATGCGTCTGCATTTATTTGACTGCATCCCATTAGAAACGGGCCTCCCACTTCTTTTGGGTGCTGGCGGCAGCCTGCTCAATGGTCTGCTGTCCATCAAGAGCCCGCTGAAGTTCTTCGTCATACTCGCGCATCAGTTCTTCCGCCACCGGAAGGCCGACAAATTCATTTGCCAGATAGCCTGACTGGAAAATTTCAAAGGCCTTGCCGAAAAGCGGATCGGATTCAACAAAATCCGGCTTGGCATACACATTGCCGGGGAAAGCATTGGCAATGGAAACCAGCTTGCTGTTTACTTCGGCGCTCATAAGATAGGAAACGAGCTTCCAGGCCGCATCTTTGTTCTTGCTGTTTTCGGAAATACCAATACCCCAGGCTGCATAGGGCAAACCGCGTTTGCCGGTATAGCCGTCAACCGCGGGAAGCGCGGTGATGGTAAAGTTGAGGTTCTTGTTCCGCTCCCGGATCATGTTGATATGCGCAAGGGTATCAACCATCATACCGATCCGTCCGTTTACAAATTCCTCTACCTTGTCCTGCTCTTGTTTTGAAAAACTGCCGGGCGATATTAGGTTCTCTTTGTACAGCGTTTCTACAAATTTAAGCGCGGAGATCACGTCGGCATTGGCGGCGTCAGGACGTCCGTTTTTCAGCATGCTCTTACCCGAGGCCCATACCCAGGACATGACATCGTTCTGCATACCGTTCGGTGATTGTAGGGAAAGGGGCAGCACCCACCCATAACGGTTCTGGGCAGGGTTAGTCAGCTTCCGTGCGGCATCCAAAAATTCACTCCGGCTTTGGGGCGGATTAGTGATTCCGGCAGCCTTGAAGAGATCCAGATTGATGAACACCGGATACACAAAAGACGCTACCGGAAACATATAGCTCTTCCCGTCCAGTTTGATGATCGCCGCCACTTGACTTGCGTCAAAGCCGCTTGAAGCTATAAGGCTGTCCAGTGCCGTAATGGCGCCCTGTTTGGCCAAGTCGTTCACCCAGGCCCCGTCAAGCCCTACCACATCGGCTAAGGTTTTAGTCGCCGCGCCGGTAACAATCTGATCGCGGGTGTTAGAATAGGGCCCGCTTATCAACTTGACCTTGACGCCGGGGTTTTTTGCCTCAAAATCATCCATGACGGCCCTGAATGAACCTGCCGGAAGTTCAGGCTCCCACCATTGGATAAATTCAATGGTGGCCGTTTGCCCCTGCCCCGCATCCGGCTGCCCTTTGGCCCATACCGATCCCGCCAGGCTAATTGCCAGCACAAGTGTTACAATTTTTTTCATGTCGTTCCTCCTAAAAATCTTTGTTAGGCGCCGCCGGTAAATAATTCAAGCCTGATTAGTGCCGCAAATTATTAACAGGCATTGCCTTGATGAATACCTCATCTCTAAATATAATAGCATATTGTTCCTTTGTGTCAATAAAAAAAACAAACAAACATAAAATATTTACTTTTATGTTTGTTATTGACAACGGCGGAGCTAATCCATATTATTAATAGTATGAGTGAAAAAATTCTCCTGGGGCTTGGCAATAATATTGATTATGAGATCCGCTGGGATTCGGCGCCTATTGAACGCATGATCATTGAATACGGTCTGCGGGACGCCGAACTTAATACCTGTCAGGAGATCAAAAACCGGCGCGATCTGCTTGTATCGATTTTGAGTTTTCTAAAGAACGGAAGCGGCGGGGAGTGTTTTGTTCATAGTAGTAATATCATAGAAGATTTCTCCGGTAACTTTGAAAAGAAGATCACCCTTGGGGGGACGGCTGTTCGCGCGGCTGCCGCGATGCGGAAGCTCGGCTGCCGGTCCTCGGTGCATCTAGTTACCATGAACGACCATGTCAGGCGGTTTTTACCCGAAGATTGCGAGTATTTTTGCAGCAACGCTCTCACAAGTTCATGGCCCCATCTGATTGTGCAATTCACAGCGGGGACGCGGGTTCATGCAAACGATATTCATATTGAAACCGCAAAGGCAAATAGGATTATCTATACCAATGACGAGGATAACGCGCTCATGCTGCTGCACCCTGAGCTTCCTGTTCTGCTTGCCGGCGCCAAAGTATTCCTGATCAGCGGTTTCAATGCCATGCGGGATGCCTGCGCGCTCAAAGACAGGCTGCGTTTTCTGGCGGATATGCTCGAAAAGCAAAGGCCGGATTCCCGCGCCCTTATTTTTTTCGAGGATGCCTGTTACCATAAGCCTGAAATGAGCGCTATTGTGCGCGGCTATCTTTTAAAATATATTGATATCTACAGCCTTAATGAGGATGAATTCGAATCCTATATCGAACGCGCGGTGTCATGGACAGATGTCCGAGACGTTCTGGAGGCTTTAGCGGATCTGCACAGGACGATCCCCGTTACAACCCTGGTAGTACACACACGGCTTTGGGCTTTGGCTTATGGTAAAAATTGTACCGCATACCGAAAGGCCCTAACCGGCGGTATAACAATGGCTGCTACCCGCTTCCGCTTAGGCGATGATTTTACAAAAGAAGACTATGCGGAAACAGGAAGACTGCCGGAGGAAGAAGCGGGCAGGATATTTGCGCTGGAGATAGAGGCTGCTTCAAAGGGCCTTGTGTGCTGCGTTCCTTCTTTCGCGCCTACGGAAAAGAATGTAACCACTATTGGCTTAGGAGATACCTTTGCCGGCGGATTCTTGCCGGCATTGATATAAGAAAGAGCATGTCAGGCGGTTGAAAACCGCCGCATATACGCACTATTATTAGGAGTATAAAGATGAGTATCGTTACCAACAAAGAACTGCTTGACCGGGCAAAAGCCGGGCATTATGCGGTTGCTGCATTCAATACAAATAATCTTGAGTACACTCAGGCAATTTTAACCGCGGCTTCTGAATTGAAATCCCCGGTGATAATTGAAGCCGCCAAGAGCGAAATTGATTACATGGACGGCCATGTTTTTGTAGCCATGCTTACCGCAATGGCGGAAAAACTGTCTATCCCGGTAGGCATACATCTTGATCACGGTCCAAGCTACGAGGAAGCGATCCGCTGCCTTAACTACGGGTTTAGGTCTGTTATGTACGACGGTTCCGCGCTTCCGCTGGACGAGAATATTGCCAATACAAAGGCCGTGGTAAAGGCCGCCCATGCCTGCGGCGTATCGGTTGAGGGCGAAGTAGGCGTTATCGGCCAGGCCGCGGACGGCCCCGAGGGTAAGCAGAACGGTATGATCGGCATTGCCGATCCGGTTGAATGTGAGCGCTTTGTAAATGAAAGCGGCGTTGACTGCTTTGCCGCGGCCATAGGTAATGCCCACGGCATCTACAAAAAAAAGCCCGAACTCCGTTTTGATGTGCTGGCGGAAATTGAAAAGCGTACCGGTATTCCCCTCGTACTTCACGGCGGAACCGGTATTCCCCAGGAGGATCTCCGCAAGGCAATTACTATGGGTGTTTCAAAGATAAACTTCAGTACGGTTATGCGGAAGGGCTTCCTTGAAACGCTGGCCGATACGTTGAAAAATAATCCCGGCGACTGGGATTTAATGAAGATGCTCACTCCTGCCAAGGAAAAGATGATTGAAATTGCCAAACAGCATATTATTATGATAATGAGCGATAATAAGGCATGACGCCTTGAACTATTCAGCCGGCTGCCGGTAAGGGGCTTGGCTGCGGCTCAAAGCCTTATTGCGGTTACAAGCCTTGTTGAATAGCGGAGGTCTTGCATGGGGGACAGGGATTTTAGCGAAGAACGGCAGCAGAAGATTATTGAATTCGTCAACGCAGAAAACCGTGTTAATGTGGATGACCTTTCGCGGCTTTTCAATGTAACCCAAGCTACAGTACGGCGGGATCTGCTTGCGCTTGAGAATCGCGGTCTTGTTTACCGGGCTCATGGAGGGGCCGTCAAGCGCGAGCAGAATTCTATCTGGCAGATGAGTTCTCTACAAACCCGTCTGCGGCAGCACGAGGAAGAGAAAAAAAGAATAGCTCTTTATATTTCAGAGATAATCCATGACGGTCAAAGCATCATGATCGATGGCGGCAGTACCACAACCGAGGCTGCCCGTGTTCTTTGCGGCAAGAAGAATCTTTTAATTGTTACCAATTCGCTCACCATAGGCGAGATGTTTGTCGAATCGGGCAATAATAAGATCATCCTGACCGGCGGGGAACTGCTTAAAGAGACCTACTCCCTCATTGGAAATGCTACCGAGCATTCCCTTGCCAACTACCGTTGCGACGCGGCGATTATCGGTGTTTCCGGCATTGTTCCCGCGGAAGGCTGTTTCTCGGCAATTCCCCAGGAAGCGGAGGTAAAAAACCTTATGCTCCGCAATTCTCAAAAGAAAATAATTATTACCGACAGCTCCAAAATCGGTGTTCATGCCTTCTATCAATTTTGCAGTATGGAGTACATCAACCTTCTGATTACCGATAGAAACATACAGAAGAACGATCTGGCCGTATTAAAAAAAGCAGGACTTGAAGTGGCGGTAGTCTAGCAGCCTGTTGCACTTGTGGATTTTTTGCATGAATATGCAAAAAATCCCGATCAATGGGCATGCTTTCGGAGTTTGCAAGGTATAAATATTCATAAATATGAATATTTATACTATTTTATG
>JAISQR010000532.1 GCA_031274035.1 Treponema sp.
CATAAAATAATTTTTTACATTTTCAATATTATACCCCATACATAAGTCTAATATTTTATTATTGCTATATTCCAACATATTATTTGCGTAAAAACGCATTATACGCATACTTCCTATAAAAAGAACAAAGGTTATAATTATTGAGATTAGAAGTATACTGCGCGGTAGAGAAACAGAACCATCACAAAAAGGTGAAAGACCTTGAGACGCGGGAGGAAACAGCACCCCCCGCGGCGGAGGCGGCAGCGAAAGAGAAGATGGCGGACAAACTGAAGAGGGACAAGGGGAAAGCCATATACAAGAAGAGGAAAGAGACGGTGGAACCGGTATTCGGGATAATCAACATACCCAAGAACCCGCTCCCCCGCGAACCAGTGAGCGGGTTCTTGGGTATGTACCCTTCGCAAACAATCAAAGCGGCGTCGAACCTGCGGTTCGAGGATTCCGTCAATTGCTGCTGAGGGGGCTGGAGAAGGTGAATGGGAATTGGTATCCCTAGTATACAACTTCAAGCGGTTATATAGACTGAAAGCGGCCCTTTCCTGAAAAAGATTGAAAATCCCCACAAAAGAAAGCCCTGTACACAGCAAGCGCAACAAACTCCCGAAAAATCGACTGCAAGGCGATTTTTTACCTTGCAAACTGCCCAAGGATGCCGGATAATCGGGATTTTTGCGGCGCTGGCGGCGCAAAAATCCACAAGTGCAACATGCTGCTAGGAGCCATCAATAATAAAGTAGAAACATTATGGACAGATAAGAAATAACCGGTTTTTTCTTTTATATTGTGTTATAGTATAGTTAAAATTATCATAATTTTAAGGATACAAACATGAAATTGCACAGTCTTTTTTTTGCGTTTCTGATTCTTCTGCTGGATATTTTGCCGGCTTGTCCAAAGGTTTTTGCCCAGGAAAGCAGAGGCGGCGCTTCTTCGCAGGCGTCCGGCGGTGTTCAAGACACTGCTGCGGAAACCGCGGTACCACTGCGCCGCATAAGCCTCTTTTCGTCAGGGGTAGGTTTTTTTGAGCATAGCGGCAGCCTTACCGGTCCTGCAAACATAGATATAGTCTTTAATACAAGCGCGGTAAACGATGCGCTTAAATCGCTTGTGGTAAACGATCCGCTCTCGCCTTCCCCCTCGGTTCACTACCCATCCGAGCAGACCCTGTACCGGACCCTCAAGAGCCTTGCGATTGATCTTTCAGGGAATCCAGGAACGGCCGATATTCTTAGGAACCTCCGGGGTGCGGAAATTGAAATTTACGCGCCAAGTCTTATCGCTGGCAGGATACTTGGGGTAGAGCAGAGGTCCGTTGTCAATCCCATTGCGGGAAGCGTAAGTACCGAATCGTATCTTTCCCTCTTTACAAAAGAGGGAATCAAGGTGATAGGTTTAAAGGAGATAGCTTCATTTTCCTTTAAGGACCCTAAGATAAATGCCGATTTAGGGCGGGCCCTTGACCTTATTATGGCTTCCCGCGCCCAGGACACTCGAACCCTCAAACTGAGTCTTGCCGGTGAAGGCAGACGGGATGTTGTTCTGAGCTATGTTATCCCAACGCCGGTGTGGAAGGTTTCCTACCGCTTGGACCTGAGCCGGGACAAGCCGTTCCTGCAAGGCTGGGCTATTGTTGATAATGACAGCGATACGGACTGGAACAACGTTGATCTTTCCCTTGTTACCGGAAAGCCTGTTTCCTTTATTCAGAACCTCTATGCGCCCTACCGCCTCTCAAGGCCGGTGCTACCCCTTGCTATCGCGGGTATTGCCCAGGCGGAAACCTACGCTTCGGGAACGGACAGTGCGGAATACGATTTTGCCGATGCCAAGGCTGCGGCTGTTCCTATGGCACGGAATGCAAAAGCCCTGGCGGAATTCGCGCAGGAGTCTCTCGCGGAAGCGCCCATGAGGGTGCCAGTCCCCGCCCCTTCGGTGGCGGGAGGCATGGAAAGCGCCGCCGGCCAGGCTGCCGGGGATCAGTTTGAATTCCGCTTTAAAAAGCCGGTAAACCTTGCGCGGCAGGAAAGCGCTATGCTGCCGCTGGTGGAAGGGCCGGTACTCGCGGAAAAAGCCCTGGTATTTTCCATTTCCCGCGCCCGTTCCGGCGTAGAGGCAAACCCCGCAATCAGCGCGGAGCTTACCAACACCACGGGCATGAAACTGCCGGCAGGGCCCATCACCGTTTATGACCAGACCTATGCGGGGGATGCGCTTATCGAGTTCTTTCCCGAAAACGAAAAACGCATCATCTCTTACGGGGACGATCTCACCGTAACCGGCTCGGTCTCAAACTCCAGTTCCAGGGTTATAACCGCCGTTACCATAACAGGCGGCGTTATGACCATTACCAGGAAGCAGAGCTATGAAAAAATCTACAGTTTCAGAAACGCCTCTGCCGTACAGAAAAAGCTCATCGTAGAGCATCCTATAACCCAGGGAACCACGCTGACAGAACCTGCTTCCTATAGCGAAAAGACCGGTTCCCTCTACCGCTTCAACATGAATCTTCCGGCAGGTTTTTCCGGCGCGCAAAGCGGGGCCGCAAGTCTTTCCTTTAGAGTAAAGGAAGAACTGCCTGTTTCTGAACGCATTACCCTGTCAACTTTACGTTTAGATTCCTTTATCAGCTATTCTTCCAACCAGGAGATACCTGCCAATGTGCGGAACGCTCTGGGGAGAGCGGTTGAGCTTAAACAAAAGGTCGAGGCGGCTGAAAAAGACAGAGCCCAGCTTGACAGCCAGCGTACCCGGCTTATCTCCGAACAGGACAGGACAAGGCGTAACCTTGAAGCGGCAGGCAGCCAGACTCAGCAAGGGCAGGAGTACCTGCGCCGTATGGCGGCGCAGGACGCCGAGATAGACGCTCTCAGCGCCAAGGTTGACGCCGCCCTCAAACTAGTGCAGGCAGCCCAGCAGGACTACGATGCGTATATTGCAGGATTGAGACTGTGAATTTTTGGGCAAAGCCCCACAAACTGCTAGCAGCCGCGGACACTTCGTGTCCGATTGCACTTGTGGATTTTTTGCTCAGTGTGCCTTTGGCACACTGAGCAAAAAATCCCGATCAATGAGCATGCTGTACTCGTCGAGTATTCGGAGTTTGCAAGGTATGAATATTTATACCGTATTATGCGCGAAGCGCAACAAACTCCTAGGCCTGTTGTTCAGGCATTGTAGGGTTAGATTTTTATAGTGAGGCAATAGGGGTACATATCCTTAATACGACATAAAGAGCGGGGTTATAGCCCATATGCGTTTACTTTACAAGCCGGGGAAAATATGATATCCACATTATATGAAAAAGACGGCAAGCTTTGAGCAATTAGTATCGGTAATGCCCGAAGGATGGAAAGAGAAGGCAAAGGAATTGGGGGTGTTGCGGGGGTGTCCCCCGCAGAGGGGGGAAGCGTAAGACTTGCTTACGCAAAGTCTGCCCTGCGGAGCAGGGTTGGAGTTTTGCAAGGCAAAACTCCACTACAGTAATGGCAAGGCTGGAGCGTGGGGGGAGACTGGGCAACGAAGTTGCCTCCCCCTTTTTAATCTAAAATTTACAGATTTTTTGTTCTTTTTGTCTGGATGGAGTATTTTTCACCTAAATGGAGTAGATAGGCCCTTAAAATAACAGCATAGTATCTTTAACTTAGCCAAGGCTAACATATATTAACGGAGGTATTTTTTATGAAAAAGATGTTTTTGGTGCTTTTTGCTCTGGTTTTGCTCCAGGCCGCGGTTGCCCAGGAAAATGAGGGGGAGCAGAACCCCCGCACCGGCCTCACCCTCGGCGTGGGCGTAACCCTGAGTGATGTTGCGGACAAGACCGCCGTCGGGGTTCGGAGTGAAGCCGTCTTTGATAAAATGTTTGGCGGACTTCA
>JAISQR010000010.1 GCA_031274035.1 Treponema sp.
CCGACCTTGCCTATAGTTTGCCAGCGTTCTTCGCCCGATGTATTGTTTTCACTCCGGTCAAACCGCCATATCCGTTCGGAATCCGCAAACACGTATTGAGCCGTTTCAAAGCCAAGGCCGTCATGATCCTGTTTGTTTTTCTCGTTCTTGGCTTCATCCCAAACGATCCGGCGCTCTTCCATGGTTTTATTGTAATACGATATTGTATAACTTGTCAAGAGGGAGGGATTGAAAGATTTTTCCGGGGCTTCAGGTGTAGCGTAACACCAGGGGGCCATGGGCGCGGTTTCACTTGGCCGTCTCCCTCTTGCCCCAGATCACCTTCCTAACATCAGGACTGTGATCAAAGGGTATATAAGCAGGAAAATTATACTTACCGGTAGTATATACCGATTTTATGTTTTTCGAGAGAACTTTACTTTACTATCTTAATCCCATTCGTATTTTTAGTATACAAATCGTCAAACATGGCCTTATGTATATTCAAAATTTGCGTAAGTTCACCGGGTGAATATGTGTACTCATTTTTGTATTTGGACATAAGTTCATCAAACAGCGTTGGGATCTCCTGCGATGTTTGGACCGGCTCCTTCACACGGTAGGAGGCCATGCCCTGCATCAAATAACGGTATTGGGTATCGGTAATAATTTTGAGCTCGTGGGCTCGCCTGATAAGCGCAGCCATGGAGATCTTCCACTTTCGTTTTAAATCAGCATAGTCTACTATCCTTCGCGCCTTACGCAAATCGGGGATAATGTCTGCTTTAGGCATCAAAAATTCTGTCGCAAATTTCCACGCCTCATTTTCTACGTTTTCAGTGATGATTATATGCATAATCAGATGACCAAGTTCGTGTCCAATGGTAAGCCGTTCCATATCTCCAGGGGCATTTTTATTTATAAACATGATAGGTGTTGTTCCGTCCCCGATTAGGGTGAAACCGGCCAATTGCATTGAGGAAAAATTCTCCAAAAAAATAAAAACACCATAATTTTCGAGTAAGGCTACCAGGTTGTCTATGGGCCCCCGTGGGAGCATAAAATATGAGCGTACAACCTGGGCTATTTTCTCCGGGGTTCCAAATTCATCGAGCTCAAGTTTGGGTATCATTCTTTCTGCTTCAAATTCGGTCAGCAGTTTTTCAAGATGTATCCGTTTAAGGTTTGCGATTGCTTCGGCTTGTTCCTGGGATTTTTTCCCCAAGGCGGTCCGCTTTCGATGGAAGGGGGTAATGGGCGGAAGACACCGATTGTTTTGAAAAAAGAAATTTACCGGAAACCCGAGGGCGCTTGACAATTGTTCCAGATGCTCATCGGTGGGCAACTGAATGCCCTGTTCTATCTTTGAAAGATGCGCCTGTGAAATTCCGGTTTTCTGGTGAAGATCGGTCTGCGTTAATCCCTGGACCTTCCGTGCTAAGGAGAGCATTTCGTGATTAAACTGTCTTTCGTTTGCAACAAGCCGTATTCCAGTCATTGTTCATTCTCTTTTTTTCTTTTGGGATTCTTCGGTCTTAACCGGCCTGGCTTGGAATCGGTTTCAGGGGTAATAGGAATTATATTAAAATCCAGATCCTTCTGAATAGCCTGTTCCGTAACATCAATAGTCCAGGCTATGGAGCCTTCCTCATTAGGACACACAAAAGCAACTTGATCGATGTTTCCGGATTCGTGATTGATTACGTACCCGAGATATACATTGGTTGCTTGGGCATTTTCGAGTAACCCCATATTGGCCTGGATATTAAACTTCTCGGATGCATGGGTCTTGTTGATGGCCGGTTTTCTTGCCTTATTCAATTTTTTTATGCGAATAAGAATTTTACAATCATAGCCTATAAACCGAAAATTCTTTTTCTTGATAAATTCAAACCCGCCGACATCCTGGAAACATTTCTTGAAATTTAGGTATATATAGTCATTAATCAATGCCGCCTTTGTGGACGGGCTTATATCAAGAAGTTCTTCCCGATGAAGCTCATAATAATGATTGACCGATTCGAGAAAAGAATCCTCGATGTTATTTCCGAATACACTACATAGGTATTCTACAGTTTCTCTTGCTTTATTCATATAAGTCATTATAAGATAATTCTGCAAAAATGTCAATAATTATTCACAAAAATATTCTGTAAAAACGTCAAGAAATATTCACAAGAGAGGCCGACGATCAGGTGGTGAAGGGGTAAGTAAGCAGGGCACACGGCGGAAGCGCCCCGGAACCTTCCCGCTTTGCCGGGAGCGACGGGGGTCAAGTATTAGGACTTTCAACATGGAGATATTCAATCACATCTGCCGGCTGACATTTGAAGTAAAGGCAAATTCTTTCAAGTACCTTACCGTCTACAGGCTCATTTTTTGAAAGTTTGGCAAGCGTGGGTGGGCTTAATCCTATGGCCCTCATGAGTTCCGTCTTATTCATGTCCTTTTCAAGCAAGAGCCGCCACAGCGGTTTATAACTTATTCCCATCATTTCTCCATATTAGCAAATATATATAACTAATCTGTTTTTGTAAAGATTTTTTTAGAAAAAACGAAAAAAAACTATAAGAACACTTGACAAGACATTAGTGATAGTATATATTTATTATAGAAACACTAAAGAGAGGTAACGAACCATGACCAACGAACTGAAAAACAGGCTTTCCAAGGTGATGACCCTGGATAACAAGCTGGCCCCCGCATGGGAGACCGCAAGGCCGCCTTCGTGGAAGCCTGGGCAGAGGTGCTTGGTTTCACAGGCCGCCCGGCGCCGAAGGGTAAAATAACCCCCTCTTCTTCTCCGCAAGACCGGGGAAAACGGCGGCACCATCGCCTTGGTTTTTCCCGATGAATCCGCGGATTACATCCGGGGCTTCATTGACGGCTCGATTGACGCGCTCCGGCTTGCGCTGGCTCATGTCAGGGACGTTGAAAAGTAAACCCCGCATGGTCCGGGGCCAGCCGCTGGGTACGGTTCCCCTCTGGTTTTGGGTGCTATATGGGTGCATAGCAGGAACAAGATTAAATAATTACTTGCATAATAAAGAAATACGGAAATAAACCGGGTTCAACTCCCGTTCCCGGCAATCCTTAATTCCTTAACAAAAAGTCGGTTTAATGCCTGCTAACCCATACACCGCCAATATCTCCTCAACCGGATACTCCCGCAGAGGCAGAACCAAATCCCCGGTGTACTCAATACGCTCAAAGTGCTTTTTTCTTATCAGCCTTCTCATGCAGTATTGCTCTATGGTGAAAGTGGCGGTTACAAGGCAGAACTTGCTTAACGTATCCCCCCGGTCATCAACGCCCAATAGGGCCTTGAATTCCTCAAGGGGAATAAGCGAATAAAGGGAGTTTCAAAAAAAGGGGTAGACTTTTACATTGCAAACACATACACCGCCATAACCGACAATGTTTCAACAAAAAAGAATAAGGCGGGCCGTTCCTCCGGCCAATAATCCGAGAAACAGTTTAAAAAACATATCCCGGTCAAAAAATGACCATACGCCGAAAATAACAATTCCAAACGCCATGACACGCAAACCGAATGTCCGTATACGGCGCAATATGTACCGCAAAAAAGGAAACGCCGATCCATTCATGGGCGATGTCCCCTATGATGCGGTACGCTAAAGCGCATAAGAGAAGAATAGTCATGGCAAGGTCAAGCAAAATACAAAGTATTTTGCCAATGATCCTTGCCGCCGAATACCGGTTCAACTATCTTACCATTCCAACTTTGCGGAGCCACGCCGTTACATCCCTGTTCGGACTTGTTACCCTGGTATTATCCTTCGGATTAGTGTCGAACGCGCTGACGGAAAGCCCCTCGCCGACAACAGCACGAGGACACAGTTTTTTTATGTCGTCAAGACTGCGCCCAAAACG
>JAISQR010000058.1 GCA_031274035.1 Treponema sp.
AGGTCATTCGCTTCGCTCATTCCCACGCAAAACCTCCGCCACATTTTGTCGGCCCTGGTCTTTGCTACGCAAAGCCCTTATCCGGGCCGCCAAAACGTCGTAAACAGCCGGAACGTTAATTTAATGGTCTGCCGCTTGATTTTCTAAATTTTTCTTATTTATTCTATCTCTATGCCATATAAGGAATTACAAGATTTTTGAAGTCTCCCTATTGCGCTTTTAATTCCAAAGTTTTACAATAATTTCTATAAGTTTGCAGGCGCATTGTAGATAACATTGCCGGAGGTTGATATGGGCGTGAAAGTCCGCGAGAAGCGCGGGAAGCTATATCTCGACATTTATCTTGGAGGAAAGCGCACTTGGGAATCCCTTCATCTCACGCTTACCAATGATAAAAATCAAAACAAAGAAATTCTACGTTACGCTGACATTTGCCGTTCAAAACGTGAAACACAATTACTGACTAGTTCATGGGATATTCAAGACCCGATAGCCGGTAGAAAAAAGCTAATAACCTATCTTGAGGAACGTGCAAAGGAAAGGGTAAATAACGACTATATTACCGGGTGCATCAGGTATCTGAAAGAATATGCAAATGGCAGCACGATACAACTTTCGCAGATAACCCCGCAATGGATAGACGGATTTCAAAAATATTTATTGAATGTGAAAAAAAAGAACGGTACAGTATTGTCCGCAACAACCGCTTATGACTATTCAAAGGCGATCCGCATGGCGCTCCGTAAGGCGGTACGCGATAACGTCTTAATAAAAAACCCTGCGGAGAGTGTAAAAGGGCTTCCTGAACCGGAAACAGAATTGATATTCCTGAATGTTAACGAGGTGCAAAAACTGGCCGATGTTGAACTTGGCGGCAACCTTGGGGCAGAGGTTCGCAGGGCTTTTGTTTTTGCCTGCTATACAGGGCTAAGAATATCGGACATAAAAAGCCTAAAGTGGGGCGATATAGAACGCGATCCGCTGCAAATTATTAAGCGGCAGAAAAAGACACAGCGGACGGCATATATTCCATTGAAGGACACGGCATGGAAACTTATTGATGACGGGAACGATCATAATCCGGATGATAAAATCTTTTATTATCTTTCCAGAGGAGAGGCCCAAACAAACAGTTATTTAAAAAAGTGGGCTAAAAAGGCCGGTGTAAATAAACCGGTGGGGTGGCATACTGCACGGCGCACTTTTGCCACATGGGAACTTGAGAACGGGGCGGATATTTACACCGTAGCTAAACTGCTAGGCCACAAGAATATTAAACAGGTGGCAAAATATGCCCAGGCGACTGACAAGTTACGCCGCAACGCGGTAGACGCGCTTCCGGAGATAACATTGGCAATGAAACCTGCGGTCGGGGAATAGTGTCAGTTTTTCTTGCCCTCTCCGGTCGGGAAAAGATAGTCTTTGAATTCACTAGCACCGTCTATTATTTCTTTCGCGTAGTTTTTCCCGGAGAGGGCTTTGATAAATGAATCAGGGGCCGCTTGTAATGCCCTTATGAAAAGCTCAATCGCTTCTTTGCGTTTGTTTTCATCGCCAATTGTCATAGCCATAATGTTACCTTTTTTTTATCGGCATTGGAAAGCAAAACATTAGATAGAGATCTTATTATTTTTCTTATATTGACGATATTCAATATGTGGAATATTATTTATTTATGACCGAGCATGAAAAGAAGATGTTGTGTATTGATCTGATGGTAAAAGCGGTTGAGGCAAACCCACTTCTGACTTATTCCAATAAAGAAATACAAGAAGGAGCGGACGTTATATACAATTATATTTTTGGAAAGACAGATAGCCGCTAACGGAAAAACTTATTCTTCCCCGTTTTCATTATCCTCATTTTCTTTCACTGGCACATCTCCAACCTCTTCCTTAAATGATTTCGAAGTAATTATATCGCTTTTTGTGGAAGCTATACTGCCTTTCTCTCTGGCCCGATCCATTTTTTTGTATAACTTTTCAATGCCTTTTTTTGCCTTTTTAGAGTCTTCGGAATCAATGATGTCTCTTTTGAGAATATCATTCATCATTATGTCCGCAATTTCCTGCTCGCTTATTTTCACATCGTCAAACAGCTTTCGCATCGTTCTACGAATCAGTGAATAGACCTCTGGGCTGTTTAATAAGGCGCCAATTATAAACTTGTTTTTTACCTGGATACTTGAGTAGAAGTCTTCAATGCTGGATTTTTCTTGCCCGTCTTTACTGATCACAAAAAGAGCTTCAATCTCTTTGTCTATCTTTGGATTGATATTTAAGAGGCTGAATTCTGAAACGAGCTCTTTATCGATCGGTTTGCCAAATTTTATTTTATATAGCATCCATGTTTCGGCGTTGGTTAATATAACCCAATTCACACCGGCATTAGCGCCGTAGTCCAAGGCTTGCTTTATATGATTATCATTCAGCGCAACAGAGACGGCCTTGACTTCAATGAGAAAACTGATCTTCTTGTGGCCATCAAGTATCGCTAGATCACAATACGTCCCCTTAATGGCATACTCCGATGTTATATCAGAATATTTGTCATAACCAAAGACATCCTGCAATATGTCGGTTATCACCGTAACGGTATCAGATTCGTTGGCGTCTTTCTTCTTAATTTGAGTAATAATACCCTGATACTTTTTGAGGTTTTCGTTTACCCGTTTTGTAAATTTAGCCGGTACATTCATAACACCCTCCTTTTCATTACGATGATGGAAAAATCAATATGCGCCGAAGTTCCATCTCCCCGGCTTGTTCATTCTCGACCGCCCCTCTAGGCCGTTTGACCATTCTTCCGTCCCAGTAGGCGACAGGCGGCAACCCGCAGCCTAACCCACTTCCCCCGACGGTGTCCGCGGCTCCTCTTTGGGCTCTTCATCGGTACCCAGCATGGCCTTCACGGACTTCTTGATTACACCAAGGTCCCGGTCAGATAGCTTATTCAACAAGTCAACTATATCCGCTATGCGCTCTGGCGGCTGGTATACCTTGCCATCCTGCCTAGCCCATTGCCGAACATAGTCCATTCCGGCCTCGCCATCCAGTAGCTCCTCGATAGTTACCTGAAAAACCCTTGAGATTTTATAGGCATTATCTACGGTAGGACTAGACTTTCGGGCAATCCCGCTATTTATAACCGTCTTTCCTACTTTAGAAGCCCCTGCGAGCCAGATTTGCGTCTTCTCAAGGTTATTGAGGTGTTTGCGAGTATTTTCCCAAAACATCGAACCCATGTCTATATTGTCGAAAGATTTTTGAAAAAATATCCAAAAAAGCGTATATTTCTCTTGACATATCCAATATTGCGCATTATTCTGAATATATAATCCGCAAATGTGGAATATTTTCCGCCAGCAGGCGGAAAAACCTTGTGCCGGCAGGGTGAAACGAGGAATTGCTTCCGCAGGGTCCGGTAACCCTGCAATCCGCAAGGAAGGAGGCGATTCCTCTTTTTATTTGTCCGCTTTGCGGCCTGCGGCCTGTGTCCTGTTTCGGAGGAGCGGTCAAAGGCATTGCGTTTTTGAAGGAGCAAAAAAATGAAAGGATTTTTATTTAGGCTTAGCGAATCCATGAAGAATTTCGGTGAAAGGCATTGGTGGTCTGCATGGATTAAGCCCATAGGTTTAAAACTCAAAGATTGGGTTTTAACGCATTCAACTATCGGCGAAATGCGGTAGGCAGCCGGGAGAGACCGGCAAATTTTAGATAAGGGGTATGGACATGGAAGCCATTAAAAACAACCTGATCAATTTCTGTCTCTACCAAGAGAAAATTATCACCCGCGAATACTTTACTGAACTCTGGAGGTCGGTCTATGGAAAGGGTTAGGGAACCGCCTATCAACATGAAAAGGGTTTTAGAACTTACGGGATATACCCGGTCCTACATTTACAAGTTGGTACATTGGAAAAAAATACCGTGCCGCAAGCCCACAAACGGGCGGCTGTTCTTTTACGAAAGCGAAGTCCTGGACTTTCTTGCTCGTAACAAGCAGTCCGCTGATTACGAAGTATCGGAAGCGGCAAATGCCATCCTCAATGGAGAAGTGAAGTGAATTATTACGAGTTTTTACAATCCAAAATCAAAACGGCCCCAGAAAACGGCTTCCCCGTAACGGAGGGCGAGGTTAACCCCCTCATGAAGCCTCACGCCCGGGACTCGGTAATGTGGATGGTCCGGGGCGGGCAGCGGGCGCTGTTTTCCTCTTTCGGGCTTCATAAGACCTCTACCCAGATTGAGGCGCTGCGGATAATTCTTGAACGTGAAAAGGGCAAGGCCCTCATAGTCGCGCCTTTGGCCGTGGTCCACGTATTCCAGGACGATGCGGAACAATTTTTCAAAGAATACGGGATAAAGATAAAATACATAAGAAATCACCAGGAAGCCCTTGAGACGGACGGGCGGCTGCTAATAACCAACTATGAGCGGGTACGGGACGGGGATATAGACCCCTCCTATTTCACGGCCATATCCCTTGACGAAGCGTCGGTACTGCGGTCGTATGGCTCCAAAACCTACCAGGAATTTCTTGTCAAGTTCCAGACCGTGAAATACCGTTTTGTCGCAACGGCCACCCCTTCCCCAAACAGGTACAAGGAACTTATCCACTATGCGGGATTTTTGGGTATCATGGATACCGGCCAAGCTCTTACCCGGTTTTTCCACCGGGACAGCTCCAAGGCTAATAACCTTACCCTCTATCCCCATAAAGAAAAAGAATTTTGGTACTGGGTTTCAACCTGGGCTTTGTTTATCACCAAGCCGTCAGACCTGGGGTATTCCGATGAGGGCTATATTCTGCCGCCGATGGAAGTCATTTACCACGAAGTCAAAGTAGACCACGCGACAGCCGGGAAAGAAGGCGACGGCCAGGGCAAACTGTTCCGGGACGCCGCCCTGGGGCTCCGGGAAGCCTCTGTAGAAAAGCGGGATTCTTTACCGGAACGAATAGAAAAAATGACGGAAATTATAAACGCTTCCCCGGATGATCATTATGTTATCTGGCATGACCTCGACCGGGAACGGGACGCAATCAATAAGGTATTATCCGGGAAGAATTTCGAGTATATAACAGGCTCGCAAGACCCGGAAATAAAAGCTGACATTTCTATTGCGTTTGAGAAAGGGCGGATACAATACCTGGCGACAAAACCCGATATTTCCGGCCAGGGCTGTAATTTCCAGCATCACTGCCATAAGGCGGTTTTCCTGGGTATCGGCTATAAGTTTAACGACTTTATTCAGGCCATCTACCGGATATATCGGTTTATGCAGACCGAAAAAGTAGAAATCCACATTATCTACGCCGAATCGGAACAGGCCATTCTTGAAACCTTAAAGCGGAAATTGAAACAGCATAATACCATGGTTCAAAAAATGGCCGGGATAATCAGGGAACATGGTTTATTCTCTACCAACGCCCAGGAGAAATTAGCCAGATCAATCGGTGTCCAGCGAGAGGAAGTGAACGGGGCCGCCTATACCGCTGTGTATAACGATAACGTCCTGGAACTTCCCCGGCTTGGGGACAACTCTGCAGACCTTATCCATACGTCAATCCCTTTCTCCAACCATTATGAGTACACCCCCTCATATAACGACTTTGGCCATAACGAGGATAATGATAGATTTTTCGAGCAGATGGACTACCTTACCCCGGAACTCCTGCGGGTATTGAAGCCGGGCCGTGTGGCGGCTATTCATGTGAAGGACCGGATTTTGTTCGGCAACGCTACCGGGACCGGGATGCCCACGGTGGCCCCCTTCAGCGACTTAACCACGGCGCATTTTATCCGCCATGGGTTTCAGTTTATGGGCCGGATAACCGTTGTAACAGACGTGGTACGGGAAAACAATCAGACCTACCGCCTGGGCTGGACAGAGCAATGCAAAGACGGGACCAAGATGGGGGTAGGATGCCCGGAGTATATCCTCCTATTTAGGAAACTGCCTTCCGACACCTCAAAAGCCTATGCGGATAACCCGGTGGTCAAAAGCAAGAGCGATTACACCCGCGCTCGGTGGCAGCTTGACGCCCACGCTTTCTGGCGCTCTTCCGGCGACCGGCTGGCCGTGCTGGAAGAACTCAAAGACACTCCGGTTTCGGACCTTCAAACCCGGTACCGGGAGTATTCCCGGAACACCGTTTACGACTATGCGGAGCATGTCCTCCTTGCGGAGGAACTGGAAGAAGAAGGCAAGCTCCCCGCGTCATTTATGGTTCTTGCGCCGGGAAGCCATACCGAATGGGTATGGGACGATATTAACCGCATGAGGACCTTAAACAGCGAGCAGGCCCGGAAGGAATTACAGATGCACATTTGCCCTTTGCAGTTTGATATTGTTGAACGGATTATCCGCCGGTACTCCAATCCCGGCGAACTGGTGCTGGACCCATTCGGGGGCTTAATGTCCGTGCCCTACATGGCCGTCAAAACGGGCCGCAGGGGGTACGGCGTTGAACTGAATTACGAATCCTTCAGGGACGGCTGCCGGTACTTAAAAGACATAGAACTGGAAGTAACCGCGCCTACGCTGTTTGATTTAGAGGGGGTATCTAATGTCAATTAACACCATGTCTGATGCTGTAAAAATTGTAATCGATACTTATCCCGTCGGGTATAGGTTTTTTGGGAATCAATTGCATGACGATGTGGCTAAACTATATCCTGATTCATTATATCAATACCCTGACACAATTTTAAGAATGGCAAGGCGGCACAGGCGTGGTGCATTTCGTACTGTAGACAAAAATAAAAGCCTTTATGAAAAGATTTAATAATTAGAATGATTTTATAAATATCATAAAACGACAGGAGATGCTTAAAATGGCCTATGGTCGGAAGCGCAGAACAACAAAAGCTGAAGACCCACTCCGCAAGGTAAAAGAAGGTGTCGTAATTAATGCGGTCGAAGAATACCTCACGTTAAAACGTATTCCGCATTACCGCATAAATAGCGGCGGTCTGAAAACGCCTCGCGGCCAGTTGGTAAAGTTCGGCGCAAAAGGTATGTCCGATTTTTACGCCATAGGCCCTGCGGGAATATCCGTATGGATTGAATGCAAGAGGCCAAAGGGCGGCCGGTTATCGGAAGCCCAAAAAGAATTTTTAGATTGTATCAACAGGCACGGCGGTATTGGAATTGTCGTGAACTCTATTGATAGCTTGGAAACACAACTCAAGGAGGCAGGTGTTATTTTATGAACAAAGAACGCCGTAAGGCTATTGAATCCTGCATTGAAAAAATCAATGCGGTCAGGGATGACCTGGATAATCTCAAAAGTGAGGAAGAAGATTACCTGGATAATATGCCGGATAGTTTCCGAAATTCGGACAAGGGCAATATGGCGGATAATGCTATTTCAAATCTTGAGGAAGCAATAAATCAGTTGGAAGAAGCCGTGTCTAGCGCAGAAAGCGCACTGGAATAAGGGGCAATTATGATGACTATTCTTCAGTTCAAGGTAGGCGGTGAATACGATTATAACGTTACCTTTGAAACCGGCTTGGAAAAACAAAGAATCCAAACCAATGATCGCCCGACAGGTAATTTGCTGTCGGCAATATCCAGCGTTGTCGTAGCGGCGATTAAGTTCTTCCGGTTCGAGAGCATTACCGCGCAGTTCCGGCAGATAACCTTTAGTTACCCGGAAAATGGCCCCGATAGTTTCGTCCTTGAGTTCACTATCAAGACCAAGGATAACATCTATGTAAAGCACATTTTGAAAACCGATAAACTTCCACTGACTGTCGAAGATGTAGTCTCAAGTGATACGAACTTTCAAATGCGCGTTGACCAGAATAATTCCCTTGTAGAAAAAATCATTACTCTGCGGGATGAGATTACTGCCTATGTCTCTGGATCAAGGGCGCAGGCCGAACTCCCCTTTGAGGGCGCAGAAGAAGATGGCAATACCGAAGATGACGCATCACTGTTTGATGATGGTGATGACGAGCTGGACATTGTTGCCGGTAACATTTCTCAATTCAATCCGGGGGATAAAGAATAATGGCATTTACCCTCCGAAAACACCAGCGCGAAACAATAGAAGTTTGCCGCGAGATACTGGCCGGGAAACCGATCCGGGAAATAGTCCTGTCGGTTACCCCCGGCGGCGGCAAGTCATTTGTTCCGGTGATTATTGCGGAAAATCTCATTCCCGCCATAGCGGATAAAATCTGCTGGGTGGTTCCCCGCAATAGCCTGAAATACCAAGGCGAAGATGAATTTTGTGTTCCGCGCTGGCAAACGAAGAAGCGTATTATTGCTGCCGAAAACGGCGATGACCTTTCTTGTGGGTTGGCCGGTTATGTAACGACTTACCAAGCTGTCGGGGTTAATCCTCGTTGCCATGCTACGGAGTTCCAAAAGTTCAAATATATTCTTTTGCTTGACGAGTTTCATCATATCGCCGTGGGTTCGGAATGGCATAAGGCCATACAGCCGCTTATAGATTCTGCCGTATTGGTGATCAAGGCTTCGGGAACACTATCACGCGGGGACGGCCAAAAAATAGCGTTCCTGGATTATGCCAACGGCGAGCCGTTACTGGAAACCACGGACACCCGGCGCGTTATTACCTATGGCCGCAGGGCGGCTAT
>JAISQR010000110.1 GCA_031274035.1 Treponema sp.
TGCATGAATATGCAAAAAATCCCGATCAATGGGCATGCTTTCGGAGTTTGCAAGGTATAAATATTCATAAATATGAATATTTATACTATTTTATGCGCGAAGCGCAACAAACTCCTAGAGTTTGTCCATAATGTAGACACATTATGGACAGATTACCTTGAAAACCGCATTTTAGTAGCCTTTAGGCGAGAAAATGCAAGGTCTGTCCGCAAAGTAACCGACTTTGCGGACAGACACTAACTAAAGGAGCGGAAATGGAAACCTTTTTAATACTTTTGAAAAAAAACATCCGGCAATATGGTATGGTCATTGCTCTGGCAGTGGCCATGATCTTTTTCGGCGCCCTCACCGACGGCACTTTTTTCAGGCCGGTGAACCTCACGAATCTTGTGTTGCAAAACAGCTATGTTCTTATTTTGGCGGTTGGAATGCTCCTGTGTACCCTCACCGGTAATGTTGATCTTTCCGTGGGTTCTATTGTATGTTTTGTCGGCGCGATTTGCGGCGTTATGATCGTGGATATGCAGTTGAATCCCTATCTGACCATAGCCGTAGCCCTTGTCATAGGAGCGCTGATCGGTATGTGGCAGGGGTTCTGGATTGCCTTTGTTCATGTCCCGCCTTTTATCGCCACCCTTGCGGGAATGCTGGTCTTCCGGGGTCTTGGGCAGGTGATTATGCAGGGACAAACCAAGGCGCCGTTTCCCCGGGAATTTCAGGTTATTGCTTCCGGCTATATCCCCGATCCCTTTGGCGGGCTTTCTATCGGAGGTGCAACGCTTCATCTCTTGTCAATTTTTATCGGCTTGCTCATTATCGTCTTTATTATCACATCTGAAATTCGCAAGCGTAATAAACAGAAGGCATACCATTTTGATGTATTACCCCAGGGAATATGGTTTGCCAAGGTGATTGCGATTTCCGTGGTGCTTTTTGCTTTTACCCTGGTTTTCGCCCTGTACCGGGGTTTTCCCAATATCCTTGTTGTTTTGGGCGTTCTTATTGTGGGCTATCAATTTATAGCGTCCCATACCGTACAGGGGAGGCATATCTACGCGCTGGGCGGCAACATGAAAGCGGCAAAACTTACGGGTATTAAGACCGAATGGGTCATGTTCTGGATTTACACCAATATGGCCGTTCTTGCCTCTGTGGCAGCCATGGTATTTGCCGCCCGCCTGAACGCCGCTACCCCAAAGGCCGGACAGAGTTTTGAGATGGACGCTATCGCCGCTTGTTATGTCGGCGGTTCTGCGGTATCAGGCGGTGTGGGCACCATTATCGGCGCTGTGGTTGGAGGTTTTTTTATCGGCGTATTGAATAACGGAATGTCCCTTATGGGTGTCAGTACCGATTGGCAGCAGGCGATCAAGGGCTTTGTCCTTCTGGCGGCGGTGGCTTTTGATCTTTATTCAAAAGCGAGAAGCGGTAAATAAAAACAGCGGATAAGGAGGCAGCTTATGGATGCTGCGGTAAAATACGCAATCATAGAGGGCAGCACCAGCCTGGGTATTGAACTGGGCTCCACCCGTGTCAAGGCGGTATTGATTGATAAAAATCATGTTGTTCGCAAAGTTCAATACACTCAAGTTGCCCGCCGGGTCTTTTCCGCCGCATGCAGCGGCGCCCTTCCTGTTCCGCCGCCAATTCAACGACAGGCCCTTCTGTTTTATTCATGCCAAAGGGGTTTAATACCCAAGAGCCCGCTCACGTAGAACCAAAGGTTCGAGGGGAGCTTGAGGGCGGGGTTGCTGATTGACATATTCAACATAAAAATCCAAACCGTCTTTTAGATGCCCCGATTATCATAATAATCGACCGTATTACTATACAAATTTCCTGATAAATAATTTTCTCTTCCGTAACCCCGAAGCATTATTGATACAATGCTCCGAAAGTTTTTTACAACATTTTCGGGCATTGCACACGGCAGGACTATAGGCGCAACACCGCCTTTGGCGGTTAACATCCCACAGGCTGCCGCATCACTCCCAATTCTCTACGTTTATCCTGATTTCTTGCAGGGCTTAAAAAATATACACAAATTAATCAGGGAAATCGAAAAAATTGTCCGTATCTTCGGCGCCGGGCGGGAACAGATAGAGATCAGGCAGCTTGAAGGTCCTGTCCATAGAGAAGGAACCGGCAGGCTGAATTTCGCTGATGACAGGAATTTTGAAGAAATGGTTTAATTCAGCATAATCTGGTGTATTGATATACAAAGAGTATTCAAAGATTCTATGGGATTGCGACACTTCGGCGCGGACGGATTTAGGCCAGAAGCTGAATGTACCTTCGGTATTGGCTACCACAAAATACGGATTCTGCCAGTTTGGATTTTTCATAGCTACCAGTTCACCGTTGCGGCGCAGTTCAATCTTAATATTGGAAAGCGGTGCAAAATTGACGCCGCTGAATATTCTGCCGACTATCGTAGGGATGTTGAAGACAGGCCGGTTATCAGGCTGAATATTCTCCGTTTTATAGCCCCCATGCGAGGTGATACGCTGGTTGTGGTTTACCCTCCGCAGGCCTTCGTATACCATAGCGGCAATATCCGCATCGGTCTGCTGCCTTTCGTGTACTTCCAACTCGGTACGGACTACACCGCGGTTTGAAACAATATAGAGCGGAGCCGTGCGATTCAGCACATAACACGCCGTATCCATCCTGCACTGATCGCAGGTACAAAAATTTTCCCAATTTTCCTCTTTCTCAAGGGAATCAAAAATTTCCGTTACTTTATTAATAACTATTTCTTCTTTTGTGTTATGTATATCCATTATGATCTCCTTTTATCCCTTACTATATAATGTAACAAATTTCTATATATTTGCAATAGACTTCCCTTAAAATATTAAGTATTAAGCAGAGGGGCGCGGCAATAATACTTACCGGCTTTGAAAAAACGCTCCGATTGACTGAAGGATCAGGACGGATTTCTCCTTTGTTTCATACGAGGGGTCTATAAAGATACGAATAACCTGCAAAGAATCGACGAGAGCACGAACCATCTCCCCCTTGAACGCGGTTGAGCTTTCTCCAAAGTAACAATTTTCATCCTGTACAAAAAGGCCGGTTTCAAAGATTACCGGTTCGGGTACATCAATGATGATATCTTCAGGCGGTATGCGCTGCCCCAGGGTATGGGACAGTTCACCGGCAAGGCTTTCCTCGTATCCAGACCGCTTTTCTATGTCGCGGAGCCCCTGGTGCAGAGACGCATTGAAGGGTATCTCCGCGGCCGCATTAAAATACTGTCCGTCACGTACCTTTTCCGCCAGGGAAAAGAGACGGCCGGCATACTCCCGCCTGGAACGGTTCATAATACGGTATGCCTTATCCTTGCCGGAGGCCGCAAGCATAAAGAGCCCCGCGTCATCCAGTTCATAGAGGTCTTCCGGCGCTATCAACTTTTCGTTCAAACCGCCCAGTATAGATTTCTTGATCATAGCGGTGGCCGAACGCACAGCGCTATGCCAGTATACGGCCCTGTACATAAGGTACTTTGAAAAGAGTATAGACTCGACGCTGAGTATACCCCGCGAATCTATATCTACGCCCCGGTCGGGGTGGGGATGCAGACAGGACAGGATAAAATCCACATCCTGCGCTCCATAGGGGACGCCGCAGTAACGGGCATCGCGGTTAAGGTAGTCAAGTTTATCCGGATCCAGTACGCCTGAAAGGAGCCTACGGTAGAAGAGCAGTTCACTGGAGGCCGGCCCTGCCTCCGATGCGGGCAGGCCGGTATCCACAATGGCCGCGGTGAACCAGGGGTCAGCGCCGGCCTCCGCTACAAGGCTCTTTACAGGTTCCCGCAGGATAATCTTGGCGGTAAGTTCCTCGTGGTTGCGGAGGGGCAGTTCCTTGAGGGAATGGGTATAGGGGAAGTGTCCCAGATCGTGGAGTAGGCCGGCACAGAGAAACGAGTGCACTCCGCAGGAACTGAGCCATTCCGCCCCGCCCTGTTCCGCCAGGTTGAGGAGTATCCGCCGTGCCAGATAGTAGACCCCGATAGAATGACTGGCCCTGGTGTGGGTTGCGCCAGGATACACCCCGTAAACGGGTCCAAGCTGAAGTATGCGGGAGAGGCGCATAAAAGGTTCGGACTTTATCAGGGCGGCAAGGCCCCGTGTAAGATAGATATGGCCCCAGAGTGCATCCCGAACAGGAATAACATACCCATCCATCAGCGCGGCAAGGGGATCATCACCCATACATTAGCCTCCCTTCTGTTTTACGGATATAGGCGGCGCTTTGGAACATTCTATTTGACAGCCTTATCAAGTATAGCCCGCAGTTGTTCCTTCTGGGCCTCGCCGCAATCGGCAAGGGGATTGCGGACATGGCCGCCGGTGTAGCCGCAATAGCCGGCGGCATACTTTAGGCCGGGAATACCGTAGGCGCCGGTTACCGCCGCATTTACCGGGAACATACGCTGGTAGAGGGCCAGACTTTCGGCGGTTTTCCCCGCGTCAAAGAGGTACTGGATTTCGGCAATTTCGTTGGGGCAGCAGTTGGCCAGAGCGGAGATGGCAGCGGTAATGCCCAGGGTCAGGGCGGGGTACCAGGCGCTGAATGTACCGGTTATCACCTGAAAACCGGGGGCCGCAACGCGCAGAAAAACGGCAAGCTGGGGTACATCGCCGTTGGAATCTTTCATGCCTACAATGTTTCTATGGCGGGAAAGTTCGGCAACCGCATCGGCGCCTATGTTTACATGGGTAAATTTGCTCACGTTATAGATAAGGATAGGAATATCGCTATGATCCGCAACTTCTGTAAAAAAACGGATAAGGGCCCCGGAGTCCATAGCATTGCCGTAGTAGAAGGGGGTAAGCACCAGCGCGCAGTGAGCGCCCGCCTTTGCGCATTTATTGGTCAGTTTGATAGTTTCCCGCGCGGAATCCAGCCCCGACCCTGCCATGACTATCCTGCCGGCAGCGGTATTCTGCGCCGTAAGCCTAACCAACTCCAATTTTTCCTCTTCGCTTAGGTAAACCGTTTCGCTGTTAGACCCTATCACAAGGCAGCCTGTAAGCCTATCCTTGTTCCATTTGTTAATATTAGAAACAAAGCCGTCATAATCCACATCCCCGTTTTCTTTAAACGGAGTGATCATGGGCGGCAGAACGCCCCTTATCTTTTCCATGCCGAACTCCCGATATAAAGATAAAATCAACAACCCCGCCCTGAAGGGGCTGTTGTTCTGGTAAGGTATTTGACTCATTAAAAACCAGCCAAGGTTTTTAGACGCTCCCTGTATAATATCCGGCTCCGCGTTTTTTGAAAAGGAGGGGACGCAGGAAGAACAAAGTCCCGTAGTTTATGATACTCCGCCGCTTCCCGCTCAGGCGCGGTACCGTGGAGAAGAGGCTTATTATTCCGGCTAAAACGGAAAAATGGTTGAAGGGTTAAAAAGCCCGGACAGCCCGGACTGAAACTGCCTCGCCCTTATGGATGTCGTCCTGGCCGCCGTCATGACCGTCGTCCCGGCCGTAGCCGCTGAAACTCTGAAGCCACGCATTCTCATCATTATAGCCCTCGGACGAGGACCAGTAATAGTAGAAGCCGCCGCCCAGATCGCCCAACCCCTTCTTTTTTAGGTTTGTATACATCAAATTAAGCTCGTCCCTGCTGGGCAAAAACCAGTCCCTATACCCGTTTATGTCCAGGCTGGCACAGAGTTGGGCGGCTCTGCCGGTCTCGCCAAGCTGTCTGAGCTTGTTTATGATAAGTTCGGTATTCTTTTTACCGCTGCCTATTTCCGTACCCGTACCTACACCAGTACCCCAGGCCCCCCATTGAGCGGGGCCTATGTCGCGGGGCGCGGCTTCAAGGTAGCGCCAACCGGATTCAACGGCGCCCTTATCGTAAAACACGATGCCGCCCGCGGGCCCATAGTCCCCTATTTTGTAGATTTTATCCGTCTGCGGCGCGGGTTGAGGGCTTTCCGTCCGCGGAGCGGGCTGGGGGCTTTCCGGCGGAGGAGCGGACTTTGCGCCTTTAAGCAGGAAGGCCGCCCGTTCGTCCCCGGCGTTGATATCCGCGGACGAGGAGCTTTCGATTGCCGCGCTCTCCACATTGATCGTCTTGACCCTGAACCGGTAGGTTCTGCCCATACTCACGAGTGCGCCAGATATGATCGACTGCGCGCCCAGCTTTTTCCCTATGGCCTGGGCCGATTCATCGCTTACTTCGCCGGACATCTGGAAATCCATTTCCTTGCGGATAAGATCAAGCTCCTTCCGGTCTACGACAACCACTTTCTTCCCGTTTACCAGGAAAAGGCTTAGTTCTTCAATGACATACTCGGAAAACTGATCCGAAGGCGAATTGAAATTCAGGATGGCCGCCTTAACCCCCGGCTCAAGATCAGCTTCAATGTTCCTGCCTGCCGCCTGTATCGCCGCATCAAGCGGCACGGTCTCCACGGAGGGGCCGCTTGTTGCACAGCCTATTACCAGGAAAAAACTTATTACCGCCGGTAAGGGCCGGCGAGAGTTCTTCATACACGCCTCCTTCAATATTGCCTAACTTAGAGGCTTTCCCCAAACTTCAGTTCTTGGGAAAGCTGCCTTAAATTTAAGGGAAAAAGCAGACATTTAGCCGCTTTTTCTATAACCGTTCCCATCGAACCAAAGGTTCGCACTAACCGGATTTTGGGAATGGCTCCCTATTGTATACCATATCACACCGGATACAACAAGCGGAAAACGCCGTGCAGCAATTTTACTTTTAAAAAATTCAACCGCTAAAGGCATGCTAAGACGCGAAAAAGCAAAGTACATTACTTCCAAGTACCGCGAAAGTACCCAAATTTGAAGAAATTTAACCGCGAAGATGCATGTCGAACCTATGGTTCGCGGACACGAAGGTTTTGGTGAGAAATCACTCTACGGCCTAAAACATTAATGTTAAGCCGCAACTTTTATGGGGCCTTACGCGGTACTGCCTTAATTGGAAAGACGTACTTTCGCACGCTTTATTGAACGTCCTTTGCGGTAAAATTTTTTCATTCTTAATTTTGGGTCAAGAATAATGCTCTGCCTCCCCCGCGTGAGCGGGTTCTTGGGTTCGCCATTCTTTTTCTTCCCTTCGCGGTTGTTTTCTTTTCGTGCATTTCGTGTTTTTCGCGGTTAAAAGTAAAACCACTGAACGCCGGGGCAGGCGCATAGAGCGGAAAAATGGTTGAAGGGTTAAAAAGCCCGGACAGCCCGAACCGAATAGATATTGAGCTTGGCGATATCGTTCTGATATCCGTCGCTAAACCTCTGATGCCACGCGCCATAATACCTACCCTCGGACGAGGACCAGTACCGGGCGCCGCCGAAACCGCCCAAACCGTTCTTTTTCAGGTTTGTATACATCAAATTAAGCTCGTCCCTGCTGGGTAAAAACCAGTCCCTATACCCGTTTATGTCCAGGCTGACGCAGAGTTGGGCGGGCCTTCCGGTCTCGCCAAGCTGCTTGAACTTGTTTATGATGATTTCGGTATTCTTTTTACCGCTGCCTA
Source organism: Treponema sp. (assembly GCA_031274035.1). GTDB lineage: Bacteria > Spirochaetota > Spirochaetia > Treponematales > Breznakiellaceae > JAISNI01. The sequence continues at coordinate 7,520 of JAISQR010000110.1, forward strand.
TCTCCATACCTGTACCGCCTACGGTAGTTCTATTGGCTCCCCATTGAGCGGGGCCTATGTCGCGGGGCGCGGCTTCAAGGTAGCGCCAGCCGGATTCAACAACGCCCTTATCGTAAAACACGATGCCGCCCGCGGGCCCATAGTCCCCTATTTTGTAGCTCCCGTCCGCCTGCGGAGCGGGCTTTGCGCCTTTAAGCAGAAAGGCCGCCCGTTCGTCCCCGGCGCTGATATCCGCGGACGAGGAGCTTTCGATTGCCGCGCTCTCTACATTGATCGTCTTGACCCTGAACCGGTAGGTTCTGCCCATACTGACAAGCGCGCCAGATATGATCGACTGAGCGCCCAGCTTTTTCCCTATGGCCTGGGCCGATTCATCGCTCACTTCGCCGGACATCTGGAAATCTATTTCCTTGCGGATAAGATCAAGCTCCTTCCGGTCTACGACAACCACTTTCTTCCCGTTTACCAGGAAAAGGCTTAGTTCTTCAATGACATATTCGGAAAACTGATCCGAGGGCGAACTGAAATTCAGGATGGCCGCCTTAACCCCCGGCTCAAGATCAGCTTCAATGTTCCTGCCTGCCGCCTGTATCGCCGCATCAAGCGGCACGGTCTCCATGGAGGGGCCGCTTGTTACACAGCCTATTACCAGGAAAAAACTTATTACCGCCGGTAAGGGCCGGCGAGAGTTCTTCATACATGCATCCTTCAATATTGCATAGCTTAGAGGCTTTCCCAAAACTTCAGTTTTTGGGAAAGCTGCCTTAATTTTAAGGGAAAAAGCAGACATTTAGCCGCTTTTTCTATAGCCATTCCCATCGAACCAAAGGTTCGCACTAACCGGATTTTGGGAATAACTCCCTATTATATTATATACTATATTACACCGGATACAACAAACGAAAACGCAACAAGGGCTAAGGCGTTTACTTTCGATTTTCAAAAAACAATGAAAAAATTTACCTGCACCAGTCCGCAACAGACAGGCATTCTTCGACCCCGCGGTTAAATTCTTAAAATTTTCTGTCCCAAGGCGCCCCGCTATATCTTTTGAAAAGGAAGGACAAAGGCGGAGTAGAGAACAAAAAGAAGAAATCCGCCTTCATCATGTATTCTACACGTTTGTTCCAGCCTGTTGTACTTGTATTTTTTTGCTCAGTGTACCAAAGGCACACTGAGCAAAAAAAACCGATCAATATGCTGTGCTCTTCCGAGCATTCGGAGTTTGCAAGGTATTTGACTTAGGGTACATACCCTTCGCAATTAATTAAAATTTTCCAGTACAAAACCTTTCCGGGCAGCAGTTTTACTTTTAGCCACGAAGATGCACGAAATGCACAAAAAGAAAACAACCGCCAATGGCGCAAAGGATGCTCAATAAAGCGTGCGAAAGCACGTCTTTCCAATTAAGGCAGCACAGCGTAAGGCCCAATAAAAGTTGTGGCTTAAATTTAATGCTTTAGG
>JAISQR010000133.1 GCA_031274035.1 Treponema sp.
ATTGTTGATGAAAAAATATCCCTCGTTGCTAATTCCTTATATTATAAGGAATTAGCAAACATTAGCCATTTTTTGATATTATCAGCTGTCAAGATATATATTGCCGGGTCAGTAAAGGATCTAGAAAAACCTAATAAAGGCGACAAAATCCCCAGAGGAACGAAAACAGAACTTCTTGCAGCTAGCCCAGGTCGTGTTTCAAGCGGAGAGAGGCTGTATGATGAAACTGATTTTAGAGACTGGCTTGATTGCAAGCGGTCAAAAGAAGCTGCTGAAGAAGCTATCGGCTTGGGCAAATACGGCAAAGTATTAACGGTGATAAGCTAAACGGCAAAATTAACCGTGTCTCAGCTTGAATTACTTGAGATAATTTGAGGAGGTTACCATGCTGCTTAATACCGAAGAATACATAAAAATCATCACCAAAATCAAAGCTCAAATTAGAGAAGCGCAATACCGGGCTGTCTTAAGCGCCAATAGCGAAATGATAAAACTATACTGGAACATTGGAAATACCATTAACGAAAAAAGCGCTTGGGGAAACAAATTTATTGAAAACCTGTCCAGAGATATTAAATATGATTTTCCTGATTCAACCGGATACTCTGTACGAAACCTGAAATACATGGCAAAATTCGCCCAAACCTATCCAGAAGGCTTTCAAATTGTGCAACGCGGCGTTGCACAATTACCCTGGAGGCATAATATCGTACTTATGGAAAAAATCAAAGACAAAAAACAACGGGAATGGTATCTCGCAAAAGCAATTGAAAACGGCTGGACTCGTGATATACTGGTTCATCAGATAGAAACCGATCTCTATCACAGACAAGCCAAAGCAAAGAAAATCACCAATTTCAAGAAAGTTCTTCCAAAGCCGCAAAGTGAATTGGCTGTCCAGACCATTAAGGATCCATATATATTTGACTTCATTGCGGCCAAAGAAAAGATGCTTGAACGGCAGATAGAAAGCGAACTGGTAAAAAAAATTACAAAATTGCTCCTTGAACTTGGTACCGGTTTTGCCTTTATCGGTAATCAGTACCATCTTGAAATAAGCGGTAAGGATTTCTATATTGACCTTCTTTTTTACAACCTTGCTTTACGGTGTTATGTCGTTATTGAACTAAAATCCGGTGACTTTGAATCTGAGTACGCCGGAAAACTCAATTTTTATCTCTCGGCGGTCGATGATATTTTGAAAACAGAACAGGATAATCCGTCTATAGGCATCTTACTCTGTAGAACAAAAGACGACTTGATTGCTGAATATGCCCTCAAAGATATGACTAAACCCATTGGCGTAAGTGAATATAAGATATTGGATAAATTGCCAAAAAAGTATAAAGATGCTTTACCATCAGTTGATGATATAAAAACCCGTATTTTAGGGGAATAACTTAACCAGTACAGTATATACGGCTCATCGGAAGTAGTGAAATATGACGGCAACTGGAATTATTCATACATTACAAAATTAAACGCATGGGCTTGAAAATCAAACAAAGCTCAAATATTCCCATTCCAAACATTCTCACCCATTAAGTTTATCAAGCTTTACTTTCACCTTGACAAAATTCCGAACGCCAATAAAAAGACAGACCGGAACCATAGTCAGGAAAATATATCCCAAGACTCTGGCCCAGGCCACATCAATAATTTCAATAAGCCCTATGGCGGAAGCGATAAGGCCAATAACAGTCCGCAGATAGGCCAGAAGGGTACGTTCATTTGCCAGCCTGGTCCTGTCCAAAGCCAGATAATCCCGGAGAATTTTTTCTTCGTTGGTATTATACGCAGTATAATCAGACATATCCTTATTTTCTCTTAATATGCCGTCTCTTACTACCCCTCTTTCATGCTTCGTATTGCTTATTGAGCAATAGCTTTAAGCATAAAACTAAAATCCACCGCCCGTTCAAAAGTCTTAGGATTCGCACCTGCGGGGACATTGGGAAGCTGGCCCTGGTAAAGCGAGCGCATATATCCGTAACCGGCAGCGTTGGAGTTGGAAAACCATTCCTTGTATTCAGCGCCGGTAGGGAAGTAATAGGAACTTGCGTTAAAGGTACCCGCCGGTTTCTGGCAGAGTTTTTCCGCCATCGTCATTGCCTCATCAGGATTTTGAGCACGCCAGACCGCGGCCTTATAAAGGGCATTTATGAATTTTTGAACCAGTTCAGGATTGTTACTCAGCCATTTGCTATTGGCTACAAAAGTTGCGGGAAATACCATTTCTTTGGGAAGGATGCTTATATCGGCCACCATTTCTATTTCCTTATTGGTATTAAGGATGGTACTGGGTACCGGTTCAAATGCCAGGGCTATATCCACCCGGTTGCTTTCCGAAGCGGTGGCCATACCCGCGCCGATATTGGCATTGGCATAGTTTATCACCTGTACCCGGTTTGCGGAATTGCTATTTGGAGCCCTATAGCCCGCGAGATAGGCCGCGTCCTCACACTGCATCCACAGTTGATCCTGCGCCGCTTTCCCCGCATTTATAACGGTCAGCAGATTTTTAAGCCAGCCGCCGGGGGTTGTACCCAGTTCAAGATAAATGGACTTGCCTTTAAGGCCGTCAAAAATTTCCTGCTGATCATATTTCCCGTTACCATTACTGTCCTTAAAGGCACCTTTTCTCGCAACCAGCCGTTCTGAGTTCCCAAGGTTGTCAAAGAACACAAAAGACAGAGAATTACCGCTGCTGTCAATAGGGTTCCAGGCAACGCCGGGACCGATATAACCAATATCCAGGGAAGGATTATCGGCGCGCATGGCCGCCATTTCTACCGGTCCGCTTTCAACGATCACCACCTGTGGATCAATGCCGGCTTCCGCAAAAAAGCCCCTCTCCATCGCGACCGCCGCAAGACCCGCTCCGCCGCCGTTTCCGTGAACCCCGATGTTCACCTTCTGTACCGTCGGTGCCTGAGACGGAACTGCACCACCTGCCCCATCGCTTTTGCCACCCGCAAAAACAGAGAAGATAAGCGCCGTTAATAAAACTACCGTAACGGTAAACGCTTTTGCCAAATTTTTCATAACTTTCTCCTTGATCTATTATTTTCAAGGGGCCGATTAACAATCACCCCGGTAGAACACAAAACTATTTTCTTACTTCCAGATACATCTTATACACCGTATCCCAGATATGATTGCGGTAATCAATAAAAAGGGAATCCAGTTTGGTTGACTGGTTACGCGGATAGGGTAGGTCTATGTTTACTATTTCCATAACCTTCCCCGGCCGGGCGCTCATGATGATCACCCGGCTTGCAAGCAGTACCGCTTCTTCAACATCGTGGGTAATAAAAAAACAGGTTTTCTTTTCCCGTTCCCAGGTAAGGAGCAATTCTTCCTGTAACTGCGCCCGTGTCTGGGCGTCAAGCGCGCCGAAGGGTTCGTCCATAAGCAGCACCCTGGGATTTACCGCATAACCCCGCGCTATGGCGGCCCGCTGTTTCATTCCCCCGGAAAGCGCTTTGGGGTAGGCGTCTTCAAAGCCTTCAAGGTTTACCATCTTGATATAATGATCCGCCAGCTTTCGCTTTTCTCCCCTGGTATAATGCTTCCCTCTGTTTTCTTTACGGATAAATTTCATGCCGTACTCAATATTCTTGCGTACCGTCATCCAAGGGAAGAGAGCATACTGTTGAAAAATAACCCCCCGGTCAGGCCCGGGACCGACGATGTCTTCGCCGCTCATTTTTACTTCCCCTGAATCGTAATGCTCAAGTCCCGCGATAATATTGAGAAGCGTTGATTTGCCGCAGCCCGAGGGCCCCACGACGCAGACAAATTCATTTTCTTTTATTTCCAAATCCACCCCCATAAGGGCCACCGTTGAAGGTCCGCCGGTTCTATACTCCTTGTGAACGTTCTTAATGGTAATCAGGATATTATCCATATTATCTCCCTACTTCCACCGGGTAAGTTTTTTCTCCGCCAGGAGGAGGAGTTTGTCGAATATATATCCGATAATGCCAATGGTAATGATGCCCAGGAGGACTACCGAGGTATCCATAAATTGCTGGGCCCCCTGGATACGGGCGCCAAGACCGAAGATGGTCCCGGTGAGTTCAGCGGCGATAAGGGTTGTTAACGAAGCCGCCATGCCAAGCCGCGCGCCCACCAGAATGAAGGGAAAGGCCGAGGGTATCATGATATCGGCAAAGAGAATCCAGTCCCGCGCACCGAAGGTATAAGCCGCCTTTACATAGATCTTGTCAACTTCCCTTACCCCCTGGTAAATCGTTACCACCATAACCATAAAGGACGCAAGAAAAATAATCATATGCTTAGCCGATTCTCCCAGTCCCAAGGCCAAAATAACGAGAGGTATCAGCGCAATAGGCGGAATGGTACGGATAAACTGTATCCACGGCTCAATCAGGCTGCGTATGATAGGATACCAGCCCATTAAAAAACCTACCGGCACTGAACAGATAAAAGCCAAAGCGAAACCGGTAAGCACTCTTTTTAAAGAAATGCCGATATCCCTAAAATAACGTCCGTCCGCATTAGTTTCTGATATAAGCGCTTTATATACCTGTGCGGGACTTGCTAAAAAGGTATTGATAGATGGGATTCTGGTTAGGAGGAACCAGAGCATAAAACCGCCTGCCAGTGATACGATGGTGAGTATCACTTTTCTCTGCGGACTTCCATCACTAAAATCCTTGAGTTTATGGGCCTTTTTATGTTCCGGAATTTTTTTACCCATACCACGCCTCCTTTTAACCAATTTTAACGGAAGAAACCATAATGATGGACTCAAGCCAGGGGGACTGAAAATATTTACTGCTTGTTTTCAACCGGACGACTCCTTAAAATTTAATTAAAATATTTTTGGATAATCTCTGGCGCTCAATGGATTGCCGCGCCACCGTTCATTGCTCACAGATTCCGCGGCTTGTTCCCATACCCGCAGTAAATCGACCTCTTGTGTACGTTGGATTTGACCATTCTCAACTTCCTGTTTTGGTTTTAACCCGCTCAGTATCTGAACACACTGTTTAACCGCGTCAGGATAATCATTTATTACATTTGTTTTTTCTTCAGGGTCATTGCATAAATCAAACAACATATCACTGTTTTCCCCGCTTGAGATATATTTAAAGTTATTAAGGCGGACCATACGATGCAACTGATAAGCGCCGTCGTTTTCGTAAAGCGTTTCACTCAGTACCGCCCGCTCCGATCCGCTTGCAGGATTTGCAAACAGGCTTCGCAGATCAATACCGGCCTGCCGTGGCGGAGGTACCGCAGATGAAAAACCGCAAAAGGTCGGCCCCATATCCATGATACTGACCGGCGTATCAATCTTTAACCCCGCAGGTATACCGCATCCTTCCATAACCAGCGGTATCTTTACGGATTTTTCGAAAAAAGTCTGCTTCCCATAATATTTTCGCTCTCCTGCCTGATCGCCATGATCCGACAAATAAGCGAAAACAAGTCCGTTTTTCCGCTTCCGCTCAAAAGAACCGGCGGCCTCCCGAAGAATACCTATGTAATGGTCGGTTTGTTCAACCATACCGCAGTAAGCCGCAAGGCACTGGAGGGCTTTTTCTTTTGATTCATGTCTTTGCCGTTTTTTCATAAATTCATCAAAATACGAAGGAACCTCTTCAAAAAAGAGGGGCAGCTTCACCATGTCCCTGTATTTTTGATAAAGCTCAACAGGAGCGACATAAGGAAAATGCGGTCCGTATGTACCCACAACTATGCACTGGGGCTTTTCATGTTCTTTATGTAAATATTCCAGGGCCGCATCAACCACAGCGCAATCATAATGTATAACCGGGGATTCCCCGCCCCCCGCCACATCGGTACAATTCGGTTCACTAAATGTAAACATAAAGATGCCGCGTTCTTTTTTCATTTCATCAATGGGGCGGTTCCAGGTAACAGGAGTTATGTCGCCAAATAAGCGTTTTGTAAAACCATGCCGCTGATCCATTCCTATAAAATGCATCCTGCCTATCAGCACTGTTTCATATCCAGCTTTTACCATGGCATGAAGGAAAGTAGGCGTCGTGTCCGGAAGCGTATCGCTGTTTGTCAAAATTCCTGTATCAGAAGGAAGCCGTCCTGAGAGCAGTGACATTCGTGCCGGAACGCAGAGCGGACAGGAAGTATAAGCCTGATTAAAAATTGTCCCCCCTTGGGCCAAGGCATCAAAATGAGGAGTTTCTACTATCCCCCCAAATGACCTGTGGAAAAGGTGACTATGCTGGTCACTCATGAATACGATGATATCAGGCTGTTTCATGGTCATATTATCCATGGCTCCTTTTTTACGAAAATCTGGCATCCATTATGGATTTTTCAAACCCCGCCAACTCCGGATCGCCTGACTCCCGAAAATATTCGTGTAAGCGCTTCCTGTATTCGTTAATCTTGTCCCCATAGGTTTTATCATTAATCAGATTGTTCAAGGCATCCGGATCTTTTGAAAAATCATAAAATTCTTCTCTACAGCGATAATCATAGAGCCTGATACGTTCTGCAATAGCCGGATCCGACTCGGCATCTTTCATCGCCTTATAGGTCAGCCCGGTTTTGGATTCACATTTATAAAAAGTTTTCCCATCAGCCCAGGCATTGTAGATATAGCCAAATTGCCTGCTTTGAACACAGCGCATGGGGTATGAGTTTTTTGCGGCTGTGGTATTAAATTGGGTAAAAACAATGTTCCGGTTTTCCTGTTTTTCGCCTTTCAGTAAAGATAGATAACTTCGTCCATCACATATTATTTTCCCGCTTAAAGCTGCGGCCTCCAGTATAGTGGGGGTAAAATCAATGCCGGCAATATAATCTTCACTGTTGCGGGAGTCCGGTTTTATATACCCCGGCCACCGGGCAATAAAGGGTGTTTTGGTACTGTTTAAATAACAATTGGCTTTCGCAAACGGGAAGGCCATTCCGTTATCGCTTAAAAAAACGACCAGGGTATTTTCCTTCAGATCGGATTCTTCAAGAGCCGCCAAGACGCCGCCTACAGTCTCGTCCAAACGGTGTACACTGGAATAATATTGGGCCAATTCTTTTCGCACATCAGGAAGATCGGGCAAAAAGCCGGGTACATGAATCTCTTCGTCTTTGTAATAACGGGAAGCATAGGTATTGTATCCATAAAAGCGGGTTAACTCATCTTCACTGCCCGCAAAAGGCCGGTGGGGATCATGCGAATTTGCCATTAAGAAAAATGGCTTTCCCGCTTCTTTTGCTTTTTTAAAAAATTCGGAGCTGTCCCGCCGGTAAATATACGGACTGCGGCCATGGAGGTTTTGAAAATTATAAACATCGTCGCAAAAATCCCAGCAAAATTTTTCTTGCGGCTGTAAATGTTCTACCTTGCCGATGATACCGGTATAATAGCCGTTTTCACGGAGAATTTGCGTAAGAGTGGGAACCTCTTCCCTAATCGGATCAAAACCCAGCGCCCCGTTATGGTGGGGATATAAACCGGTCATTATGCTTTGCCGCGAAGGCTGACAAACCGCGATAGTTACATGGGCATTTTCAAAACATATCCCTTCCGAGGCAAGCCTGTCCAGATTTGGGGTAATATTATTTACCGGGCATCTAAAGACTCCTACGGAGTTATAATTCAGATCATCGGCGGTGATAAATAAGAAATTCGCTCTCATGTCAACTTCTCCTAATTGGTTATTTCAGATTCGCCGGCTTGCTTTTCCACAAAGACTTCCATGGTTCGCCGCTGTTTTGCTTCATTCCGTTTAAGCAGGACGATCAGCAGAACAGTAATAAGGATAAAGGCCAGACAAATGGGCCGTTTGAAAAAAATCAGCCAGGAGCCCCCGGAAAGGACCAGGGAATTACGAAGATTTGACTCGGCAATGGGGCCAAGGATAATGCCCAGCACAATGGGAATCGGCGGTAAATCTATCTTTTTCATAAAGTAGCCGACAATGCCCGAAAGGATCATCACATACATATCAAAAGTCATGTTTGCCATGGCAAAAGCGCCGGTACAGCAGATCATCATCAGCAGGGCGACCAGAAGGTTTTGGGGAACCCGTATGATCTTGACGAAAAGCGCCATGAGGTATTTCCCCTGAATAAAAATAAAAATTTGTGAAACCACGATACCAAGCATGATGGCGTAAATCACCGGACCCGATTCGTCAAACAGTCTTGGCCCCACCACAAGCCCCTGAATGGTAAAAGCCCCCAGCAGGGTTGCGGAAACCGCGTCGCCGGGAATACCCAGAGTCAGGAGAGGAATCATTGTTGCCGCAGTTGCGCCGTTGTTAGCCGATTCCGGGGCGGCGATACCTTTGAGTTCTCCTTCACCGAATTTTTCTCCCGGTTTGGCGCAGCGTTTTGCCTCATTATAAGAGACAAAGGCCGCGATATTGCCTCCGGCTCCGGGCATGGCGCCGATGAAAGCGCCGATAAAAGATGATTTTACCATGGTCCAAAATGTCGCCTTTATATCTTTCATGGTAAGGCGATCTTCTTCACCTGTTTTTCTTAATACCAAACTGCCTGAATTTTCATCAGAATTGTTGACCCAGCCTATCATCTGGGAAACCGCATATACCCCAAGCATGACAACCATCATTTTAATGCCGCCGAATAAATTTGGCACATTAAAAACGAAACGAAGTATCCCGCTATTGGGGTCAATGCCTACAACGGCGATAACCATACCGATAGTCCCGCTGATAAGTCCCTTGATGATGCTCTTGCCGCTGACCGAGGCAATAATGGACAAGCCCAGCAGGGCCAAAGCAAAATATTCAGGCGCCCTTATTTTCAGGGCTATTTTGCCAATCTGGGGAGCGAAGAACAGGAGGCAGAAGGCGCTGATAAACCCACCGAAAGTTGAGGCGGCCAGGGCCATGTCCAGACCTTTCCGGGGGAAACCCCGTTTTGAGAGAGGATACCCGTCAATAAGGGTAGCGGCGGCGTTCGCGGTTCCCGGCGTATTTATCAGAATGGCGCTGATAGATCCGCCGAAATTGGCTCCGAAAAAAATAGAGGTCAGCATCAACAGGGCCGGTACCGGCCTCAGGGCAAAGGTAAAGGGCAGCAGAATGGTTATGGCCAGGTTGCCGTTTATCCCCGGGATTGCTCCAAATATGATACCGGCAAACATACCGATATTCATAAAAATGAGATTTTCCAGGGTCAAAAGATAAGACAATGCCGGAATTATATGCTCAATCATATTCTTAACTCCTTCAAGGTAACCGCACATGCAGCGCCAGAATAAAGACAAAGTACAGTCCCACCGCAAAGACCAGTACAATCAGGTAATAGAGCTTCTTTCTGGTTTTCATAAAGGCAAGCGTAGCGGCGCCAAGAAAGAACAGGGCAAATATAAAATTCACGCTGAATAAAACCGCATAGCCTATCAATACCAGCATATAACCAAGGGCTTTCAACTCCTGCCGGACTTCGATTTCTTTATAGTTTTCCTTCTTGAAAATCAGGCTTTGAATGACAAGCACAAGACCACAGGCCGCCAGGACTGCAGCGAGGAGGTAGGGCATGGTCCGCGAGGTAATGCCATAGGTTGCGGTATAATCCGGTTCAATCTGCCTGGGTGTAAAAAACCAGACAAGCCCACCCAGGATAAGACTGAAACAACCGGATGTCAAATTCGTCTTATAACGCAGACGCATACTCTTCCTCCTCTAAAATTTCCTGCCTTTAGCGGGCGTAATATTTGTCGTAGAACCTCTTGCACATATCCCGTGAATCTTCCAGGATCTTCTGTGCCGTGGCGCTATCAGATCTGTCGGGAACAAAATTGACTTTTTCCGCCTGGGCTTTAAACTCGGGAGTATCATAATAGGCGATGATGGTTTTAGATATGCTGTCCACCGCTGCCTGATCAACCGAAGCGCGGGTAAAAATAAAGTTAAATGTTCTGAATGCTATGTCAAAACCCAGGCTTTTGACCGAAGGGACCTGATAGGATCCAAGCTGTACCGGAGGTCCATCCGAAAAAACAGCGATGGGGGTGATAACATCCCCGGGTGCATCGACATAGGTTGCCGCCGCGGCGGTGGTCAAAACGGTACAAACGGCATCTCCTACCAGGACGGCCTCAGCATGCCTGGCTGCCGTATCGGTGGCAAGGTGCTCCCCCTTGATTCCAGCTTCACCGAAAAGGGCAGCAAACAGCATATGATTTGCTGTTCCGGAAGGGGTGCTGGCATAGAGCGTACGGTTGTTTTTTGTATAATTTACAAAGTCATTCCAGTTCTTGATCCCCGTCTTGGTGGTGTTTACACAGAGAAACCAGTCTTCCGAGATAAGCCCGCACACCATTTTGTAATCGTCCAAATTGAGAGAAACGCCTGTATTAAAAAGAGGCGCCAGCACAAACATGGCGATACCCCCGGCCATCATTTCCTCAGGCGATGCGGCAACGCTAAGAAGATCGTTACCCGCAAGGGCTCCGTTAGCGCCGGGTATGTTTTTTATTATGACGTTTTTCCCATACTCCTTCTCCAGCCCCTGACCGACAATGCGGGAACTAACATCCATAATATTTCCCGCCGGATAAGGAACCCGGATGGTAAAATCCCTGTCCGGCGTCCAGGCTGTGGAAGATGTTCCCGCGGCGGGCGCTTTGCTGTCAGTATTCCCCCCGCCGTAAACAGTAGAAACTGCCAACAGCGCCAAACAACCGATAAAAAAGACTATAAATTTTTTCATTTCTCCCTCCTCAATAACATATCGGACTGCCAAGTAGCCCGTTAAAATCCTAGGTCCTAATAACTTCTGCCGGTTCACATAAGTTCGCCCCAATTTTTTACAAAAACCTTCTCTGACAAAAATTTCCAGCCTTTAGCGGGCATAGTATTTGTCATAGAATCTCTTGCACATATCCCGTGAATCTTCCAGGATCTTCTGTACCGTGGCGCCGTCAGATGTGTCGGGAACAAAATTGGCCTTCTCCGCCTGGGCTTTAAATTCCGGTGTATCATAATAGGCGATGATGGATTTATATATGCTGTCCACCGCTGCCTGATCAGATGAAGCGCGGGTAAAGATAAAGTTGAATGTTTTGAACGCTATATCAAAACCCAGGCTTTTGACCGAAGGGACCTGATAGGATCCGAGCTGTATCGATGATCCTTCCGAAAAAACAGCGATGGGAGTGATAACATCCCCGGGGGCATCGACATATTTTTCCGCCTGGGCGGTGGTCAAAAGAGTGAACGCGGCGTCTCCCGCTAGGATGGCCTGTACGTCCTTGGCAGCCGTATCAGTGGCAAGATGTTCCGCTTTGAGTCCCGCCTCCCCCATTAAGGCGACAGACAGCATATGGCCCGCTGAGCCGGGCGCCCGGGCGGAGAAAATCGAACGATTGTTTTTTGTATAATTTACAAAGTCATTCCAATTCTTGATCCCCGTCTTGGTGGTGTTTACACAGAGGAACCAATCTTCCGCGATAAGCCCGCTCACCATTTTATAATCTTCCAGCTTGAGCGAAACGCCTGTATTAAAAAGAGGTGCCAACACAAACATGGCGATACCGCCTCCCATCATTTCCGTAGGCGCTGCGGCAACACTGAGCATATCATTTCCCGCAATAGTTCCGTTGGCGCCGGGCATATTTTTTATTACAGCGTTTTTCCCATACGTCTTTTCCAGCCCCTGACCGACAAAGCGGCAGGCCACATCCATGACATCACCCGCCGCAAAGGGGACGCGGATGGTAAAGTCCCGGTCCGGCGTCCAGGCTGTGGAAGATGTTCCCGCGGCGGACGCTTTGCTGTCAGTATTTCCTCCGCCGTAAACAGTAGAAATTACCAATACCACCATACACATGCCTAAGAACAAAGAACGTTTCATAAATTCCTCCTTGCAATTTTTTAAGCCGCCATGCGGCCCGTTAAATATCGAACCTCGGGGCGCTCAACGTTACCCAGAGATCCGCCATCATTATTTATTTAATTCATGGGCCAAAGTTTGTCCGCCTTTATAATTTGGGTAGGGCCGCGTAATCATCATCGGTATAGGGCTTCAGGGGGTCCCAATTGGGAAATTCAAAAACGCTGTAATCAAGCCCTACCACCTCACAGGCGCGCTTCCATTCAGCGGTTGATTTATCAGCTAAACCCTTCAGCGCGGCTTGGTAATCCTTAATACTTCCCGCCATTACGCCTTGGGCTATGGCTCCCAGGTTGGGATTTACATCCTTTACTTCGCTATAAAAGTTGTTAACATCGGCGCTACGATGAGTTGCTATCGGGGAAGGTATGCTTACCGTCCGCCCAACTTCGTAAAATTCCCGCAGTTGGGGATTGGTCAGATATTTATCGTTAATACCTTTGAGTACCGAGATAATGCCGCCGTCCGCCACCATCGGCCCCTCAAAGGCCTCGCTTCTCAGGTTCATCAGGTATTCGCCGGCTTCTTTGGGATGTTTCGATTTGGCGTAAATACCCAAGTAAGCGCCTTCTTCTGCCTCCGGAATATAGCCTCTGGCGGCCGAATCAGGAACCGGCGGGGCCATTACACCAAAATTAAGACCAGGGTTGTTTCTTAGCCAGACATTAACACAATAGGGGCCCTGGCAAATAAAAGCGGCCTGCCCTTCCGCAAAGAGCGCTCGCGCTTCCAGCGCGTTGATACTCATCGTATCAGGATGTATGCTGCCGTCTTTTTGCAGTTGTTCCAAGAAGCGGAAGACGCCTATCATTTCAGGGCTGTCAAAGGGCGCCCTTCCATTGACGGTATTTACCAAAGCATAAGATCCGGCTTTTCCACCCGCCATGTTGGTCAGGGTACGAACCATCATTTCAAGCCGGCTTGTCTGCTTGCCGCCATCAATAAGCCCGTAATAACGGCCGGCGCCTTTTTCGGTTATTTTTTTACAGGCGGCGAGAAATTCCGAATAGGTCCTGGGAGGTTCCAGCCCCGCCTCGACGAGGATATCTTTGTTGTAAAAGAACAACGTCCCGGGATTGTTCACTTGATTGGCGGGACAATACACATCGTCCCCAATTTTGGTGTTCCCTTCGGTTAAAGCGACAGGCTCAAACCGGTTAAGGAATTCTTCGGTTACATAGGGGTTTATAGGCTGCAGCCAGCCTTCCGCCACAGCGGTAGGCAGCTTCATGCCTACCGGAACCGGGAACAGATCCGGCGCGTCACCGGAATTTATCAGCGCCACAATAGTGTTTTTAAACTGATCCTGGGTCATCATGGTATACTCAATTTTTACCTTGGGATTGACTTTTTCCTGATAGCTGTCATGGAACGGTTTACGCCACAAGTTAATATTGTCGCTCCAGTCCATCACCCTGAGGGTAATGATCTCATCGCCGGATACGCTCTCCGAGCCTCCTTCATTAGAGCCTTTCGACAGACCGCAGCCGACGGCCAATAAGGCTGTCGCGGCCAGAACTAAAACCGCTGATTTTTTTCCCTTCATACCAAACCTCCAATGCTATTTGTACCGCCTTTTTAAGCGGGATTTGCGCTTTATCAGGTCTTGACTGCTCCGGCAACGCCATTTACGAAATACTTCTGTAAGAACAAGAACAGGATAACTATGGGAACTATGGCAAAAACGCCGCCCGCGGAGATGCCGGTCCAGTCCACGGTATTTTCCCCCTTGAACGAATAGAGGCCTACCGCGAGAGTCCGGGCAGCGGGATTGTTCAGCGTAAGCACCAGGGGAAGCAGGAAGGCGTTCCATGACCAAATCGATTCCATAATTATGGTAGTAACGCTGATAGGCTGCGCCAGGGGAGCCATGACTTTGATAAAAGTACGGAAGAATCCGCATCCATCCATAAGGGCGGCCTCTTCCATTTCTTTGGGTATCTGTCTAAAAAAGCCGGAAAAAAGCATCACGAATACCACATGAGCGCCTCCGGACTGGGCAAGGACGAGGCCGGTTTTGGTACCCACAAGGCCTATGGATTTAATGATCTGGTAAGTCGGTATGATGGTACTAACCAGAGGAAGCATCATGCTCGCTACAAAAACCATCAAGATGCCATTTTTTCCCATGAATCGGTAACGCCCTATTACATAACCTGCCATGCAGGACATGGTCAACACCAAAAATACCACGCATACTACTACTATCACTGTATTAATAAAATAAGTGTCGAAATGAGCTGTTTTCCAAATACGGATATAATTTTCTATTGTTGGATGTTCAGGAATAATAGCCAGCCGATCTTTAAAGAAATCCGCCGGCTCCTTAAAGGCGGATCCGATTGTCCAAAAAAAGGGATATATCCATATACACGCCACGCTCAGAAGAAGCAGGTTAAGGACAAGCGAAAAAATATTCTGTCTGGCTTTAATCATAGTCGTTACTTTTACCATATCTGTTTCCTTAGATAACTCGCTGCCGGTCAAAATACCGCTTGGCGATATTTATGATAATTCCCACTAAGATCACAAAGATGCCAAACAACAGCGATGCGGCGCTGGCATAACCGAGACGCGGCATACCGATTTCGCTGGAAAAAGCCATACGGTACACATAGGTAGCAATAACATCAGTGGCGTAATACGGTCCGCCTTCGGTCAGAGTCTTCACCAAATCAAAAACCTTCAGGGCGTTTATAACGCAAAGGGTCAGAATAATGCCGCCGATGGGAAGGATCAGGGGCAGTACAATCGAGAAAAATACCTTGCCCTTTCCGGCGCCGTCCATCATGGCCGCCTCGTATACATCCTTGGGGACACTCTGCAAACCCGCAAGCCAATAGACCATGTAGATGCCCAATTCCTTCCAGAGACTAATCAATACCACCGTGATCATGGCATAGGTGGAATTTCCGAGCCAATTAATGGGGCTTTTAATAATACCCAGAAGATTGAAAAGGGAATTAACCGGCCCTTGGGCGCTCCAGATAAAGATCATAACGATACCGATTACTGAGGATGTGGTAACTACCGGAACAAAATACATGGTACGGTAGATCCCTCTGAACCTAAGTTTCTCATTATTGAGAATATAGGCGAAAAAGAGTGACAGTACCGTCACAACCGGCACAAACATCAACATGAATTTAATACTGTTAAAAAATGCGTTCCAGAAAAGCTCGTCCTTTAGCAGATCTTTATAGTTGTCAAGGCCGACATTTTTTACGCTGGTCGTCATGCCGGACCAGTCCCAGGTTGAATAAATGACGCTGCAAATAATAGGCCAGCCCCGGAAAACGACATAGAAGATCAAGGTAGGAGCTATAAACAACCAGCACCATGCCTGAATTTTCAGACTCATTTTCTTTTTTAAGACAAATATTTTCATCATTTCTCCTAAAAACGTGAATCCGCTTCTGTGGGAACACTGTCCGATGTGGCTATATACCAGTCCAGAAGACGGCGTTCCGTATCTTTTTGCGCCGGAATATAACAGGCCGTTCCATACACATTGTTCAATTCCAGAGGATCTTTTTCCAGATCGTAAAATTCGTGATCCCCATAGGTGCGGAGAACCAGCTTATGGCTCTTCGTCCGGATCATTACGGCCCGGCCAACGCTTTCAGGATGTTCCCACTGCTGGAGGCCTTTCGGCTGATAGATGCTGCCCGGTATCCTAAGAAAGGGGCGGCTACCCTGGGGATAGCCTTCGTTGCAATGGGGTTCATTTTTGTTATAGCCGCCCTCGCAAAAAACCATCCGATCCGGATCGCCTGCCCCGCCTCGAAGCTGCGGCCAAAGGGAACGGGCATACATAGTATGTCTGGCCGTAATCCCCGTATCTTCCAGTATGGTTGCGGTAATGTCAAAAAGTTCTACCGATTCTCTTGATACGGTGTTTTGCTTGCAGCCGGGACCGGAGATAATCAGCGGCACTCTGGTCAGCACATCCTCGCAGCCGGAAGGCCATTTTTCTATCAGCCCGTAATCTCCGGCATAATCGCCGTGATCAGCGGCGGCGATGAGCATAGTTTTATCCTTTATTCCCGTCTGCTCCACACAGTCCATAAGTTCGCCCAGGAGAGTATCGATAAAACTGGTCATTCCCATATATACGGCCTGAATTTTTTCCAGGCTGGCTTTTTCCAGACCGCGGTATTGCCGGATAAGCTCATGGTACATGGGCTTGTTTTCGCAGGCCGGCCGCAGGGGCATAATATCGCCTTCACCGTACATGGAATAAAACGGCTCATGGGCCGTATACGGACAATGGGGAAACAGCAGAGGCAGGAAAAGAATGAAAGGCTTATCCCCGGCTTTGCGGCCCCGGATAAAATCCATTCCTGCCTTCAGGTTCTGGTAATCGCTATGATGGGTATAATCGCCTTCCATGGGGGAGAAAAGCATACAGTTCCCCTGTTCCTCATTGGAAGCCGCGGGTTTAGGATTTTCTCCCAAACCAGGCTTGTTCTCAAACACATCCGCCGAAAGGGAAACCGCCTCATTGGAGAAAAGATCGTTTTTGCCGTAAATCCGTACTTCCCATCCCGCTTCCTTAAGGTACCGGAAGAGGTTATGCTCATGGGGCTTAAGCAGATTCCAGAGACTGCGGTGGCCTGCGGTATGTACATACTGGCCCGTAAAAAGAGAACAGCGCGAAGGGGAACAAACAGAGTTCTGCACATGGCACTGATCAAAACGAACACCTTCCTTGGCCAGCCGCTCAAAATTCGGCGTTTTGATTTTGGTATTGCCATACATGCTTACCGTTTCAGCCCGCAGTTCATCGGGGAAAAAAATAATATAATTATTCATTTTCCAGTTTAACCTCGCAGCTATAACTCCGTTTTCCCATCACATTAAGGGGCTTGCCTGAAAGCCGCACCTTGACCGGATCGGAAAGGTTCGCGGAACTGTTTCCGATCCGGAATTCCGCAATACCGGGTTCTACCACAAATTCCATATTCTCGTTGTAAAAACCCAGTTGGGCGGTATCCACTACAAAGGTGATATTCCGGCTCTGACCCGGTTCAAGGAAAACCTTGGTAAATCCCGCCAGCTCAATTACCGGCCGGGTAACTCTGGCCTCGGCGTCATGGTAATACATTTGCACTACCTCGGCTCCCGGCCGGTCTCCGGTATTGGTGACTCTGCACCGGATGGCGATCTTGCCGCCCAAGGGAACCGAATCTGATTCAAGTTCCGGTGGGCTGATGTCAAAAGTGGTATAACTTAAGCCGAAACCGAAGGGGTACAGGGGTGTATCATCCGCATCGGTATACCCGCCCTGAAAAATCGTATGAACCGGATTTTTCTCCGCTTGGGGATCCCTGATACCATTACCGGCCTTGTGGTTGTAAAAGTACAGAATATGTCCGCTGCTCCTAAGGACGCTCACCGGCAGTTTTCCCGCGGGATTCACCCTGCCGGTCAGGACCGCGGCCACCGCTTCTCCCGCGGCGGGTCCGGGCAGCCAGACCTGGGCTGCCGCCTTTACAGCGGCCGGAAGCTCCGGGGCATAGATCCCCGGTCCGTAAATAAGCAATACAATATCCCTGCCTGTCCGGGCTACAGCCTCAAGCAATTCCTGCTGCACCCCCGGCAGGGCCAGACTACTGCGGTCCTTGCCTTCGCCGCCGGTAGACTCTTCCCAGCCGCAGTTACCGCCCAAGGTCATTATCACCAGGTCGCTTTCCGCCGCGAGCTTTATCGCTTCGTCAAAACCGCCGCGATCTTCCCCCATAATGCGGCAGCCTTGGGCATAGCCGACAGAACCCCAGGAGGCCAGGGCCTGGCAGAGCGGAAGAGCGCCATACTCGTGACGGAACACTGCTTCGGTATCCGGGGAAAGGCCGTCAAAAAGCCGCTGTACCGCGCTTTTATCAATACCCTGGGCGGCGGCGTCCGTGCCAATCTTTACCTCGTTTATCGCGTCAGCCACCCCCTGGAAAGAACTTCCCTGGGCGGAAACACCGGTCTGCGCGCATAACCAATTCCGTACCATCCTGAAATAGCCGCCGATGGTATAGCCCGGCATGGAAGAGCTTGTTTCCCCTCCGTGGGGACCAATAAGGGCAATTCTTTTTCCCTTAGGCAAGGGCAGTAGTCCTCCGTCATTTTTCAGGAGGATGATGGATTTTTCCGCGATTTCTGCCGAAAGTTGCCGGTGCTCAGGCGCGAAACCGGAATTGTTCCGTTCTTCTACATACGGATCATCAAAAAGCCCGGCCTCAAATTTACTTGCCAGCACATGACGCACCGCCTCATCTATCAGGGCCATATCAAGTTCACCTGATTTAATATAGGAATCAAGCCGTCTGTAGGATGCGCCTATGGGCATTTCGGTCTCCATTCCGCCGAGTATTCCCAACAGTCCCGCTTCCTGGTAATCCCTGGCGATATGATTTACCTCATAGAGCCGGCGCACTGCCCCGCCATCTGAAACCACCAGTCCGTCAAAGCCCAATATTTCTCTGAGAAGTTTGCGGATAATATTCTTATTGGCCCCGCAAGGGATACCATCGATCTCCGAATAGGAAGCCATAATAGCAGCCATATCCGCCTTTTTTATGGCCGCTTCAAAGGGGGTGGCAAAAATTTCATAAAGTTCCCGATTTCCAATCCGGGTGGGGGCGGTGTTACGGCCGCCCTCGGTTTCCCCATATCCCAGAAAATGCTTTCCGGTAGCCAGCACCCCGTCTTTCTTGTTTTTCTGGAGACCCCGCACATGGGCTACGCTCATCTGCGTTACCAGGTAGGTATCTTCCCCATAAGTCTCATAACAGCGGCCCCAGCGGGGATCTCGAGCTACATCCAACACCGGCGAAAGGACCTGCCTGATACCCACGGAACGACATTCGGCGGAAATAGCCCGGCCCATGCTTTCGATTAACGATGGATCAAAGGTGGAAGCAAGATTCAGCATTGAGGGAAAAATAGTTCCTCCCCGTGCGGGGTAGCCGGAAAGGGATTCGCTCTGAAAGGTTACCGGAATACCCAGGCGGGTCTCTTCAATAAAATATTTCTGAACCGCGTTACTCAGCCGGATAATATCATCCGGGCAGAGGATACCTGCCATGCTGTATTGGGTAAGACGGCCCAGGCCGTTGGGATATTCCCGTTTCAGCACCCCGTGACAGAAGGAGTCGGCTATCATCAACTTAACCGGAAGATCACTGGCGAGTTGGGCCAGCTTTTCATCCAGAGTCATGCGGGGAAGTATATCTTCAATACGGTCGGCTGTATCCGCTCTTTTATCTTTGTACTTTTCCACGATAATTCCTCCTTA
>JAISQR010000188.1 GCA_031274035.1 Treponema sp.
GGAAAACGGACGGGAGAATGGGCATAATGAGCCCCTTCCCACCTGATATGGGGAAGCAATTTAGGCTGCCCTCCTGAAACTTACATCGTTTTTTGCTGAAGCCCCACAGGCTCCTAGGCATTATGCACCCGCCTAAAATAGGCGATCAGAACCTTGTTTGTCTGTGCCGATACAGGAAGGGCCGTTACTCCGTAAAGGCCAATACCAATATTTTTTTATTTGTTCTCACTCCTTCTGATCTTATATAAACCAAGCTCTTTGATCCAGTTTGCTACTGTGTTTCGCGCGCCGCCTACATTACTTACGCTAACGGCAAGACCGTCCAGGATAGTTGATCCCGGACAAAGGATCCTGACGGCGGTAACGCTGTCCGATAAACCGCTTCCCCCATGAGTACAAAAAGGGACGATAGTTTTACCTTCAAGATCGTATTCCTCAAGAAAAGAGCGAATTACCATAGGCGTATTACCGCACCAAATGGGATAGCCGATAAAAATGATATTGTAGGCATCCATGTTTTCGACATGGGTTGAAAGCGGCGGCCTGGAATTTTGCGATAATTCCTGTGAAGCCCGGGCGAGACAAGCGTTGTAGTCTGATGGATACGGATTGACCGGCACGATTTCAAATAGATCGCCGCCCGCGAGTTCGCGGACGGTCTTTGCCAGCCTTTCCGTATTGCCGGTTCTGGAAAAATAGGCTACAAGAACCGTGTTATCCCCGGTAAGACTTGAGGGCTCATTCTGTCGGTTTTGAGCAACGCATCCTACGCATCCCAAAAAGAAAAAGAAGGCAGCGGCTGTGATGGCTATAATTTTCATCGTTTCTCCTTAACCGCCGTTATCCGGCTGTTATATGAGTTGGTTCCAAAATTCAATTGGAACTGCCTCATATAGTTTAATATGCAGAATTTGAGCTACTCTAAGTCAAGCGAATTTTTAAAAAATCTTACACTTTTTTTAATCATGGATTATAGGGAGGTTCCTTGCGGAACCAGTTTACCCCTACCGCCCCATATCTTGCGGTTTTACGATAACAAGGGCCTTTTCCCCTATGAGTTGTTGCGCTTCGCGCATAAAACCGTATAAATATTCATATTTATACGGTTTTTGGGCAAAGCCCCACAAACTCCGAGGATATCAAATGGGTATACCTTATTAGTGTAAACTAAAGATAACGGGATTCGAAACTATATACAATTATAGCCTGAGCCTGTTTTGCAAAATTTGATATCCTGAAACAGCCGCTATAAAGTTACGGACTGCCCCGTAGGTACTACCCTCCCCCGCGCAGGTTCACCGCCAGTTCTTTCCAGACTAGTTGATCCTTTTCGTCCAACCTGCGGAATTCATCCTGTCTGCCGTAGGCGGAAAGTTCAATAAAAACATCAGTCCGCCGAAGGAGTTCCTCGTACTTGCCATTTTGAAAATCAAGAAGCCAAGAGGGGACACGTTTAAAACCGTGCTGAAGCCGTTCATAATGGGGGGCGCAGAGGCCGTCTGATGCGAGAAAAATTTCCTTTAGTTCGGCATCATCCTTATCAAGACGGGTATCGGGTATCTGAACCAGAAAACCGAGATACTCATGCTCAATATTATCCTGCTCTACGCAGAGGGGGCAGCGGCCCGCGGGCTTCCAGGGTTTCCGCTTTTTGAAACATTCCAGGCGGTCAACCAGTATATCCCTGCCCAGAATTGCCACGGCAAGGCCGTCCCTGTACGATTCAAGGCTGCGGGAATGATAGGCGCAGAAACCGCCGGCCTTTCGATGCAGTGCGCGGAAACCGCGGTCCCCCACATGCTCAAAGAGCATAATATCTATATAACGTTGGGCGCGGTCGGCAATAATACGGCAGAGCGGGCATCCCTGCTGGGCCGCAGCTTTTTCCAGTTCAAAAAAATTGATATGCCTCTCAACGGCCATTAACGTCTAACCTCAAGTTTTCCATCGGCACGGCCTATAAAAACTTCCGGGCGCAGCCGTGTAAAAAAGCCGTTCTCTACTACCCCGGGCAGTTGGTTGATCTCCCCTTCCAGTGTTCTGGGATCTACCGGTCCACGGAAGCGTATGTCGATAATAAAGTTGCCATGATCGGTGATAACCGGCCCTGCTTTTCGCACTGCTTCCCTCAAGACCGTTTCCGTGCCAAGGCTTTCCAGGGCCTTCATAACCGGAACGCGGGCTTCGTTTATCACCTCTACTGGCAGGGGAAATGTAAGGGCCAGATTGTTCACCAGTTTGGATTCGTCTACGACAACGCAGTAGGCTGCCGAGGCATACGCGACTATCTTTTCAAGGAGAAGCGCCCCTCCCCCGCCTTTAACGCAATAATTATCGGGATCAACCTCATCGGCGCCGTCTATGGTAAGATCGAGCCTGCCGCCTATCTCCCGTGAATTAAGATTGTAAAGCGGTATACCCCATTTTTCACATTCAATAGTACTCTGAAAACTCGTCGGAACCGCAAGAATATCCTTCAATTTTCCCTGCTGGATCAGAGCGCCTACATGACGTACCGCATGAATGGCCGTAGAGCCTGTACCCAAACCCAGCTTCATGCCGGATCTAACCAGAGCTTCCACCGCCGCCTTGCCGACCATCTCTTTTATCTCTTGCTGCTCCATAATAACCCCTATAATAAGCGGCGGTATCGCCGCTTATGTACTATCAACCACACCGCAAGTAACCTGCCGTGTTAATGACGGCTTCTGAAATTCCTATATACGTACCCTGGAAATAAGATGGACTGGAAACTCCCTGCCCATAAAGTAAACATACTGGTAACGCGCCTGCCGTATAAGCATATCGTAACCGTTAAGTATTTTGCAGCCGGCATGGAGCGCCCGTTTAAGGAATTTGGTCTTTTCGGGCTTATAGATAAGGTCCATGACTATTTCCCTGCCTGAAAAGGTATAGAATTCCAGCGGGTCCGCATCGACATTCGGTTCCATACCGGCAGAAGTAGTCTGGATGATTATATCCGCGTACTTCATCATCATATCAGTACCCTTTTCATCCAGAGCGCCCCAGGCAAAATCGTAGGTTAAGGCAAGCTGACGGGCGCGGATAGCGGTGCGGTTAAGGATAAGGGCCCTAGCCCCCAGCCGGTGTATCTCCGAAGCGACAGCATGCGCCGATCCCCCCGCCCCAATAATAGTTACCCGCTTTCCCTTTAAATTTTTCTTGTCAATAAATTCCAGCAGCGCATCCGAAAAACCCATAGCATCGGTATTATACCCTTTCCAGCCGTGAGTATCCTTTAGAATAGTATTACACGCACCTATACTCTTGACTTCAGGGGATTTATAGCTGAGATAACTGAGTATCGACTCCTTGTGGGGCACTGTTATGGATACCCCTTCAAGTCCTATTTCCCTTGCAATATCTATAAAGCTCTGAATTGAATCTGCTGGGATAGGGACATACACCGCATTGACATCTTCCAACCCAAAAACCGTATTAAAAAAAGCAGGGCTGCTGGTGGCCGCCAGGGGATACCCGGCTACGGCGAAAACACGGGTATCGGCGGTAATTGTACGGAAGCGGTAGAGTTCCGCCAATTCCCGCACGTCAAGTTGGCCGGGAGCGGCGGGCGGCGAATCAGCTTCTCCAAGGGCGCTTGTGTAACTAAAACTGGAGCCGAGCTTTTCCGCAAGTATACGGGTGTTCACTCCGAAATGCCCCATACAGAGCAGCACTTTCTCTACATCCGCGGTTTCCCTGGCTGCCTGGTATATTTTGATCACATCCTCAAGGGAATTGGGCATCATTGCAGCCTTTACCAGTTCATTGCCTACACGGCGGAGGCTCCGTAGCTTTAGGGGAATGTTCTCGTCTATACCATTCAGGTTATGGTAAGAACGGATTATCGTAGTCCCAAAGGTACGCGCCGCATCCTCAAGGCTCGGCACATTGAGGTCTTCCTCCAGATCGATGTAAGCAAAATTCCTGCGGCGGTCCACATCGGCAAAGGCAAGTCCCTTAGAGAAGAGGCTGACCCTGGCGCCCTCTCCGCTGGTATATTGACCGCCGTCAATATCACGCCTGATAGTCAGGATAACCGGAATGCCGGCCTTTTCGGGAAAACGCCGTATATGGAAACGCTCATCAGGATCGAGGCAGTCTACTCTGAGCTCGGCTATATCCGCCCACTTCCGGTTTTTTTCCAGTATTTCCAAATTCCGCTTAATAGTCTTTGCGGTCAAACAAAGGCATATCTTTGCCATATAAACTCCGAATGCTCGAAGAGCACTACCTCCCATCGAACCATCAAACCTCCGGTTCGCGGAGCCTCGTTAATTGTGATTTCTGCGTATTTATACAAAAATTCACCACGATTATCCGGCATCCTTACGCAGTTTGTAAGGTAAAAACCGCCTAATCACCTTGCAAACTCCGAAAGCATGCCCATTGATCGGGATTTTTTGCATATTCATGCAAAAAATCCACAAGTGCCACAGGCTGCTAGGAGCCGCGGACACTTTGTGTCCGATAGGGCTCCTATACATTAAATTTGAAGAACATGACATCACCATCCCGCACGGTATACTCCCTGCCTTCAACACGGTACTTGCCGGCTTCCTTGATCTTCGCTTCGGTTCCGTAGCGCACTATATCTTCGTATGCGTAGACCTCCGCCTTGATAAAACCTTTTTCAAAGTCGGTATGAATTACCCCCGCGGCCCTGGGCGCCGTATCCCCCGCATGAATGGTCCAGGCACGGCATTCATCGGCGCCCGCGGTAAAGAAGGTGCGGAGGCCTAAAAGACGGTAGGCGGCATGTATGAGGGCGGATAGACCCGATTCACGGAGCCCTAACTCTTCAAGGAAGGCTTGCTTTTCAGCGGGATCGTCAATACCGGCCAATTCAGCCTCAAATTTACCGCAGATGACCACAGCTTCGGAACCTTCGGCCGCGGCGCGCCTGCGCACCTTGTCTATATACACCATTCCCGGCCCGTTTCCGCCCCCGCCGGCCTTGACATAGCCGCGTATCCCCTCTTCATCAACATTGCAGACATAGAGTTGGGGCTTTGCCGTGATAAAATGGCAGTCATAGACAGCCGCCTTTTCATCCTCGCTTAGGGGGACGGAACGGACAGGCCGGCCCTGTTCCAACAAAGGGCCTATCTTGTCCAGGGCGGCAAGCACTGTTGCGGCTTCCTTCTGCTCAGCCTTACCTTGCACTTTAAGGCTGCGTTCCGCCCGTTCCCGCCGTTTAGCGTAGGTTTCAAGATCCGCCAGGGCAAGCTCTATATTGATAGTTTCCATGTCGGAATCGGGATCGATTCTATTATCCACATGGATAATATCAGGATCGTCAAAACAGCGGACGGTGTGGGCTATAACCCCCACTTCCCGTATGCGTGAAAGAAACTGGTTCCCCAGACCTTCCCCCTTGGACGCGCCCTTGACAAGTCCGGCAATGTCAACAAATTCTACCGCGGCAGGAATAACCTGTTTAGGCTTAAACATTTCCGCCAGACTGGAAAGCCGATCATCCGGCACGTTAACTATGCCCACATTAGGATTTATTGTACAGAAAGGATAATTCGCAGCCTCGGCGGGGGCCGAACTGAGCGCCGAAAAAATAGTGGACTTGCCTACATTGGGAAGCCCTACAATACCGCAATTAAGTGCCATACCCTATTGTATGGGGCCGCGGGGTTTAGGTCAACAGAGCCGCGGGATTCGGCTAGGAGTTTGTTGCGCTTCGCGCATAAAATGGTATAAATATTCATATTTATGAATATTTATACCTTGCAAACTCCGAAAGCATGCCCGTTGATCGGGATTTTTTGCATATTCATGCAAAAAATCCACAAGTGCAACAGGCTGCTAGCGGTTTATATTCTTGTAAGGTTTTTGATGTTACAGGCTTCTATTCGCCTGGATACTTAAAATTCCACTGCGCGCGTACCTCGTCCATGGTTTCCATTATTGCAAGGGATTCATCGAGCGGCATCACCGGACATTCGGTTTTCCCTTCCCGCAGGCAGTCCATTACCGCCTCCGCCTCGTAGTTATACCCGTTCGATATAAAATCGCCTTCATAGTGATAGGGATGCCGCCCGTCTATCAAGAGTTCCGCCGCGTGGGAGAATACAAAACCGGGCAGATGTATCTTACCCTGGGCGCCGTAGATCCAGCCGTCGTTTACCATAGGGGTGCACAGGGCCGCGCCTACCGTTGCCATCCGCGGGCCCCCGTAGGACATAACGCCGGTAAACTCGTAATCCGCGCCGCTTTCCCCAAAGTAGAGAAGCGAATGTACCTGTTCCGGCTTTCCGCCTCCGAATACCATAGAAACAAGGGAAATAGGGTACACCCCCGCGTCCAACAGGGCGCCGCCGCCAAGTTCGAGATTGAAAAGACGGCTTTCGATACCGCGGGGGCTGTTAAAGCCGAATTTGGCGTCGATCATCCTGACTTCCCCAATAAGACCGTCGGCAAGCCAGGCGCGTGTCTTTACAAGCGGCGGTACAAAACGGTTCCACATAGCTTCCATAAGGAAGGTATTGTTTTTACGGGCGGTATCGATCATCTCCTGTAGGTCAGATGCGTTTATACAGAAAGGCTTTTCGCAGAGAACCGCCTTTTTTGCCTTTAAGGCCCTTATTACCAGGTCCTTGTGGGTGGTATGGGGGGTTCCGATATAGACGGCATCGATGGTACTGTCGGCCAGCATAGCATCGTAATCCCCGTATGCCTTTTCCATACCGAAATCCGCCGCTAACCGTTCGGCGTTTTCCTGGGTACGCGACACTGCCGCCGCCAGTTTTGCGCCTTCCGCCGCCCGCAGCCCTATGGCAAACCGCCGGGTAATTCCCCCGGTTCCCGTTAAAGCCCAATTGATTGTTTTTTTCATAATTTCTCCATAAATAATAATAATCAAAAAATTGTTAAATAAACATACAAAAAACGGTAAAAAAATTCAAGTTTATACATATTCTACCGATAAATAAAATGTCGGAGCTATAGTTCCCCTCCCAAATCACTATATTTCCGGCTTGCCAAAGGGCAGGGCCGATATTGAACCGTAAGGTTCGTATCGGCCTTTTTATTGGAATGCGCGTTTGTAACTACCCCTAAATGGAGTATCATTGATGCCGGCTGTAGTTACGAGTTTTTATACAAATTCTACTTGACTTTTTATAAGCTCTTACATAGGCTTTATATATGAGTCAAGGTTCGTCTGTGCTTACCAAATTTGTTGTTCGTCTCTTTGCGGTTTTTACTATCCTTATGGGAATCGTGATAGGCATCAGTTTGGGTTTTTCCCTGGCAGAAACATCCAATATTAAGAATCAGGAAAACTTCCAGGAGTTTGTTCCCGCTCTGCCGACCAAGATACTTGATATTAACGGCACGGTGATAACCGAATTCTCCGCTGCTGAAAAGCGGGAATTGGTTTCCCTAAGCGAATTGCCCAAGCACCTTATCTACGCGGTACTGGCGCGGGAAGATCCCGATTTCTACAGCCATCGGGGGTTCAGCGTAAGGGGTATAGTCCGGGCATTGATGGGGCAGATACTCAAAAAGAATCTGGGGGGCGGTTCGACTATAACCCAGCAGGTAGCGGGGACGCTCTATACCAATCGTGCGGAATACACTCTTTCGCGGAAGATCCGTGAACTTTGGTGGTCGTTCCAGATGGAACGGCGTTATACAAAAAATGAAATTCTTGAAATTTACCTTAATTATATGTATATGGGGCCGGGAACCTACGGAGTAGAAGCGGCAAGCAAGTATTTTTTCGGCCATAGCGCCCGCGAGATAAGCCTGGCCGAAGCAGCTATCCTTGTGATTCAGCTTTCCAGCCCCCGGCGCTACAACCCTCTGGATAATCCCAATACCGCCATGGAACGCCAGCGTTCCGTCCTTGACCGCATGATAGAATTCGGCTATACAACCAGACAGGAGGCCGCCCAATCTTTTAAAGAATACTGGGAAAACTACGATTATACCCGTGCTTCAACCGCCGCATATTACGACCGTGAGGACAAGGCCCCCTGGTTTAGTGAGTATGTCCGCCGCGAAATGGAAAACATGCAGTACGGCACGATGGATTATTATCGGGACGGCCTTACGGTACACACTACCCTTAACCTCAAACACCAGCAGGCCGCGGAAAAATTTATGACCGAAAGTATAGCAAAGGCAAATAAAGAATTTTCAAGCTCCCAGGGGGCGCGTCTTGAAAAGGCGGAACAGACCTATATACCGGTTATTGATATGCTTTCCCTGTTCTTCGGGCTTGAGGACATACACGCGGCGTCCTATGCCCAAAATGAACAGAAGGCCGTTTCCCGGTATGTCAAGACTATTAACCCTGTGGTAGATATGGCGGCTTTGGCGTTCGGCCTTCAAGACTTAAAACCGGCTATCAATTCCGGCTATGAACAGCTCAAGACCTCTACAGAACAGAATGTGGTGGAAGGGGCCCTTATCTCTATTGAAAATGAAACAGGCTTTATTACGGCCATTGTTGGGGGGTCCAAATTTGACGAGACCAATCAGCTTATACGGGCCACCCAGTCCAGGGTAATGCCGGGCAGTTCCTTTAAGCCCCTATACTATTCAGCCGCTATTGACAGCAGGAAATTCAATCCTACGTCTCTGATCTATGATATTCCCATTGTATTCCATAATGAGGACGGTACTCCCTATATTCCGCTTAATTTTAAAGGCGAATGGAAAGGATCGGTACTCCTCTACTATGCTCTTGCCCACTCCATGAATGTCCCTTCATTAAAGGTGCTTGACGGTATAGGCTTTGATGCGGCAATAGATCGGGCTGCGGCCCTTCTTGATATTACAGACCAGGAGGAAAAACAGCGTACATTCCCCCGTGTTTATCCTATGGGTCTGGGAATAATTTCGGTATCGCCCGTAAAGATGGCCAGGGCTTTCGCTGTTTTCGGCAATCAGGGCAGGGAAGTTACCCCCATTGCTATACGTTCGGTGGAAGACAGAAACGGGCGCATAGTGCTGGATCCCGAGCGGGAGTTACGGCTAAAGCAGCAGAATCTGGGGAACAATATACAGGTGATAAGCCCGCAGAATGCCTATGTTATGACCAGTATCCTTAAAAAGACGGTGGAAATTGGAACATTGGCCTATGGCGTAAATTGGGGGTCGAAATTGACCTTCCAGGACGAAAAGGGGAAAAAATTCAGGATGCCTGCCGCCGGAAAAACAGGGACAACCCAGAACTGGTCCGACGCATGGACGGTGGGCTATACCCCCTACTATACTACCGCCATCTGGTTCGGGTTTGATAAACCCGGCAATTCCCTGGGTTTAAACCTGACAGGGGCGACCCTTGCAGGTCCGGTTTGGGGGGATTATATGCGGGAGATACACCAGGGCCTGCCTATGAAGGACTTCACGCGGCCGGCGTCGGGGATCATAGATGTAACGGTCTGCGCAAAATCAGGATTGCTCAAGACCGATGCCTGCGATGAGGGGCAAGTTACCCTTCCCTTCCTCTCGGGAACCCAGCCGACCCAGTACTGTAATATCCATGGAAATAGGGATTTTGGGACAGGTGTTAATTTTGAAACGACACGGTTCAGTTCTTTTGACCTAGATGAGGATAAACTGTTAAGCGGTTTAACCATGCCGACACTGAATTTGAATCTGCTGCCCTCCGGCGGCGTTCCTTCAACCTCTTCAGCGAGGGGCGTTTATTCGGAAAATCCTGCCGCGCTGAATTTTCAGCCGGCACAGAACGGTTTAGGCAGTACCGATGCTGCGGGTTCTCCGTATAATAATTCTCCGCTTGCCAATAATGAAGGCATTGATATTTATGACGATCCTTTTTTCAATGACGATACGGATGAAATCCTTCAGGGAGCGTATGAAGACGGGGAAGATATCCCCAGTTATAATCCTTTCCTTTATTAATTATTATTATGGACAAAGTAGATGCAGGTACTTATTAAAGATATTAAGGTAAAACGCCGGATACGCAAAGACATGGGCAATATTGACGGCCTTGCAGAAAGCATGAAAAAATTCGGACAGATAAGCCCTATTGTTCTGAGCAAGTCTAATGTCCTTATAGCCGGGGGCAGACGCCTTGAAGCCGCCAAGTTGTTGGGATGGAAAACCATTAACGCGGTAATTGCGGACATACCGGATTCCCTTTCCAGCCTGGAATACGAGATAGAGGAAAATAGTCAAAGGTTGGACTTTAACAGCAATGAAATAGCCGAAGCCGCCAAAAGGCTTGAACGCCTTAAAAATCCGCATGTTTTTAGACGGATGTGGAATGCTGTTGTCCGTTTCTTCAAAAGAATTTTCCATAGGGGATAGCGCCCCGCGTTCCAATGACGAACCCCGCCGCAGAGCAGCGGGGTATCGTCGTTCGAGAGGAAAAAGTCTTACAGACTTTTTCATATTGTACTGGGGGTCTGCTACCCCGCCATCGTCGGCGTGGGAATTTAACCGTCCCAAGGCTCCCCCTCGCAAGCGGGTTCTTGGGTATTAGACCCCCATCGAATAAAAAAATCTGAATTGCTGCAAATATAGCGGCTTGCCCAAAACTAACCGGGTTTGGGAGGGGTTCTATATTATGCCAATTCATTGATAGAGCGGAGTAATTGTAACCGCTTTGGTCTCATGCAGGGATGTGGAAACCGGCGTAATAAGGCTTACGGTAGAGTTTCCTAGGAGTTTGTGGGGCAAAGCCCCACAAACTCCTATTCCAAAATTTCAAAATAAAAGAAATCTATCCGTTATCATAGATTTTTAAGGATATCTCGATGATTAGTCTCTTTTCTTTAATAAAACGTTTTATTGAAAATTTTGTTAATAATCTTAAGCTCGGTATGAGATACAAGTTGATACTCATTTTCGTGATTATAAAAGTCATTCCTCTCTTAATCCTTACTTATATTGCCAACCAGCAGGCCCGGCATCTGGGGCTGGATGTAATTCATCTAAACCAGAATTTAATAATCAAGGCCAATGATTCTTTACAGAAAGTAGGAGCCACCTCGGTAGATCAATCGGTCAAGGCGCTGAATGACTTTGCTACCGAAAATATCGAAAGGATCAGTACCGAAATGGCCCGGCAGGTAGCGGATTTTCTGTATCAACGGGACGGAGACATCCTCTACGTTGCGGGTTTTAAACCGGATGAGGCTGTTTACCGGCATTTTATAGAAAGCCGCCGTAAGGACATTATCAAACAGCGGAAATGGATGCTTGCCCAAGATGGAAAATCCTGGGTTCCGGAGGAATCCAGCCAGGAAGCGCAAACGGTTCTTTCTTCCAATCAGGAAAACAATACCAGCTTCAGTTACAGACCGCCCGATAGATATGAAACGGAAAGCCGTCCGCTATACCTTGAGATGACCTATATCGATCTGAACGGTAATGAGCTTATCAAGGTAAACACTTCCGGCGTGATGGACAGTGTAAAGAGAAATGTAGCGGACAGGCGCAATACTTTTGCCAGGGCGGAAACCTACTTTGAGGAATTAAAAAAACTCAAACCCGGGGAAATCTATGTTTCGGATGTAATTGGGGCTTATGTCGGTTCTCACATAATAGGCAGGTATACCCCCGGAAACGCCGCGGCTCTAAAGGTGGAATTCAAACCTGAAGAAGAAGCCTATGCGGGCGAAGAAAACCCCAACGGGAAACGTTTTAAGGGGATAGTGCGCTGGGCAAGCCCGGTTGTCCAAAGCGGAACATCGGGGGAGATAATTACAGGATACGTTACCCTTGCCTTGAATCATGATCATCTTATGGAATTTACCGATCACAGCACACCTCTACAGGAACGGTATGCCGAACTTCCCAGCGCCTACGATGGAAACTATGCTTTTATCTGGGATTACAAATGCAGGAGCATCTGCCACCCGCGGCATCATTCCATTGCAGGGTATAACCCCGAAACCGGCGATCCTGAAGTTCCTTGGCTGGAACAGAGTATCTATGATGAGTGGCAGAAGAGCGGCCTTCCCTATACGGAATTTATCAAGGATGTACCTGTTTTTAACAACCAGTCGCGGGACAAGAAAGGTTCCGCTGAACTTGTCAGGCAGGGGCTTGTCGGCCTTGACGGAAGATACCTGAATCATGCGCCCCAGTGTACCGGATGGTTTGACCTTACCAGCGAGGGCGGGTCAGGTTCCTTTCTTATCCTCTGGAGCGGCCTTTGGAAACTGACCACCGCCGCAACCATTCCCTACTATACCGGGCGCTACGGCCAGTCCAAACGCGGCTTTGGTTTTGTAGCTATCGGAGCGGGTTTTGAGGATTTTCAGCGGCCTGCCCACGAAACAAAAATAGCACTGGACGAGCTGATAGCCGATGCCAATGCTGATCTGTCCCTTACGGCCCGGAACACAGAAATTGCCATTGAAACAAATCTCTTTGATTCTATCGTAAAAAATGGAATTTCCGTAGGCGTCATGATCATCTTTATGGTATTGATTGCTATATGGATGGCTTCGGCCTTTACCGGCAGTATCACCCGGCTTATCAGCGGCATAGACCGTTTCCGTACTGGAGAGCGGCAGTTCAGATTTAATGCTGTTGTTAAAGATGAAATAGGCACGCTTGCGGATTCCTTTGACGAGATGGCCGACAGCCTTGTAGCCGGAGACAGGGGGGCTGTTACCATTATCGATTCAAACTTTCAGATCATATATATCAATAATGAGGGAATTAAAACTTACGAGATTGATCTCGCTGAGGCCTGCGGTAAACCCTATAGCCAGGTAAGCATCTATCCTATCAATTCTCCTTACGATCCTATTGCCGCCCTGCACGCAGGCAGGACTGCGGAGGTCTTGTTTCTACCGAAACTGGGCCGCTATGTTAAAGGGAGCGCGACTAACCTGACGAATAAAAGCGGTGAAAAAATTGGATATATCATTACTACGACCGACCTGACCGACATTGTATTGCAGCAAAAAAAGACGGAAGAACAAAAGGTACTGCTGGATACAATTTTTTCGTTATCCCCCGACCTTATTTGGTACGAAGATTCCGAAGGGCAATTCCTTGCGGTGAATCCCCGTTTTGCCCTGTTGAGCGGTAAGAGTCAGGATGAATTTGCCGGCCTTAAACTGGAAAATATTCTGAACAAGGAAACAGCCCTCAGATTCAGGGCAAATGATAAGGAAGCCTTGAAATTACACAGGCCGTTCTACAGCGAGGAGACGCTTACCTTTGCCGACGGCCATAAGGAAATTCTTGATACGGTAATTACCCCTATTTTTGACGCGGATAATACGCTTACCGGTTTTCTCGGTTTTGCCAGGGATGTATCGGGCAGGGTTGCTATTGAAAAAGAACTGCGTAAGACCAAGGAAGAGCTTGAGCAGGCCATTGATGAAGCGAATACGGCAAATGAACACAAGGGATCATTCCTGGCACGTATGAGCCATGAGATTAGAACCCCTATGAACGCCATAATCGGCATGACCAATATTGTAAAACGGAAACTTGGAGAAGACGCATTTGATCTAAACGGAATCCGGGCGCATATCGATCAGATTGAAGATTCTTCCCAGCATCTCCTGGGTCTCCTCAACGATATTCTTGATTTTTCTAAAATTGAAGCCGGTAAAATCGAACTTTCTGATGATGTAATAGATATGTTCAAGCTGGCTGATACGGTAAGCACGATCATTAAACC
The DNA here is from genome assembly GCA_031274035.1 of Treponema sp. Lineage (GTDB taxonomy): Bacteria > Spirochaetota > Spirochaetia > Treponematales > Breznakiellaceae > JAISNI01. The sequence goes on from JAISQR010000188.1 coordinate 13,661, forward strand.
GCGGTGCGCCGAAAAGAACATTAACTTTGAAATCCGTTTTGATATTCCCGCAGACACAAGCTACCGTGCCGATTCGCTTCGTCTCCGCCAGGTACTGATAAACCTTCTGGGAAATGCGGTAAAATTCACCCCTGAACGTGGAAAAATTATATTTATCATCGCAAAACAGGAAAGCAGGGGTGGAAAAACCCTCCTCCGCTTCTCTGTCAGCGACACGGGGATAGGTATTTCTGAAGAGACGCTCGGTTCCCTCTTCAAGCCTTTTGAGCAGGCCGGTAATCAAATAACGAAAAAGTACGGGGGTACGGGTCTGGGCCTTGTTATAAGCCGAAACATAGTCCAGCTTTTCGGGGGGGATATCAGCGTAAAAAGCAAGGTGAATGAAGGAAGCGAATTCAGCTTTAGTATCTGGCTTTCCCAATGCGGCTTTGAAAAGGAAGCTGAAGTTACTATTGAAGACGCAACCGGCCTTTTCAGGGGTAAACGGGCGCTGCTTGCCGACGATGTTGCAATCAACCGGCTTATAGTTATCAATCTTCTTGAATATACCGGTATTGAAATTGACGAAGCGGACGACGGCGTTTCCGCGGTAAAGATATTTGCCGATTCGCCGCCCTATACCTACGATATTATTTATATGGACATTCAAATGCCTATTATGGACGGCTATGAAGCCGCCCGTAAGATAAGGGCAATGGATAGACCTGACGCGGCCTCCGTTCCTATCGTTGCCCTGACCGCAAATGCCTTTAAGGAAGATATAGAAAAGGCCCTGATCAACAGGATGAACGCACACCTGGCTAAACCTATGGAACCGGATAAGGTGCTGGAAGTAACGCTAAAAGTCTTAAAAAACAACAATGGCTAAAGTGCCCCTCCCCCGGAACAGCGGACAGATAGTTAAGACCGTGATACACCCAAGGAGAGGGATGAGAAGCATCCGTTGATATATATGGACGAATGCCCAAAACAATTGATAGGGGAAACAGGGCGCCGATAGCGGTTAAGCCGGGGCAGGCGGCATGTTTTGTTTTGACACGGAATAGGTGAGGAACGGAACCGGTGATATTTTTATGTTTGCGGCCCCGCTTGAGGGGTGGAGGCGTGCGGAGGTAAGGGAGCAGCGGACGAAGAAGGACTGGACGGAGATAGAACTGAGTGTGATAAACAACCAGGGGGTTACTGGCCCGGGTAGGGACGGTGGAAGAGACGCGGGAGAGGAACGAAGTACGGAACGGGAAAGGGAGTAAGATCAACCGGCGGTTTACGACAGCGGATGCCCGGATAAAACTGAAGCGTCTCTACCCTCAGTTTGATCCTTGACCGCCTACTAGCAGCCTGTTGCACTTGTGGATTTTTTGCTCAGTGCGCCTTTGGCACACCTTTATGCAAAAAATCCCGATCAATGGGCATGCTGTACTCTTCGAGTACTCGGAGTTTGTAAGGTATAAATATTCATGTTTATGAATATTTATACCATTTTATGCGCGAAGCGCAACAAACTCCTAGCAGTTTGTGGGACTTTTGGATATACCGGGCAATCATCGGCTTTCGTCCTGCTTCCGTATCACATTTCTCTGTATCTTGCCGCTTATGGTTTTAGGCAATTCCGACACAAACTCGACAATACGGGGGTATTTGTAGGGCGCTGTAACCCGCTTAACGTGATTCTGCAATTCCCGCTTCAGTTCATCCGAAGGTTCAAAGCCGCGGGCCAGCACTACGGTCGCCTTAACTACCTGCCCCCGCATAGGATCGGCGGCCGCGGTAACCGCACATTCCAGCACGGACGGATGTTCCATAAGGGCGCTTTCTACCTCAAAGGGCCCTATGCGGTAGCCTGAACACTTTATCACATCGTCGTTCCGGCCCATAAACCAGTAGTAGCCGTCGCTGTCATGCCAGGCCATATCGCCGGTACGGTACACCCCGTCATACCAGACAGCGCGGGTAATCTCCTCGTCCTTCCAGTAGCCCCGGAAAAGGCCCGGCAGCGCCTTATATGAACTGCCGTATGTATGTTCGCCGGCGTTGGTAATGCTGATGGTTCCGACTATACCGTCGTCGCAGATTTCGCCGTTTTCGTCCAGAAGATTAAGGCCGAAAAGCGGTGCGGGCTTGCCCATAGAACCGGGCTTTACCGGCAGCCATTTGAAGCAGGCGGCCAATACCGAGGTTTCCGACTGGCCGAATCCTTCCCGTATCTCAAGGCCGGTCATCTCCTTGATTTTATTGTAGACTTCCGGGCTTAAAGGCTCCCCCGCAACTGAGGTATGTTCTATAAAGCTGAAATCATAGCCTGAAAGATCCTCTTTTATAAGGAAGCGGAATATAGTCGCGGGCGCACAGAATGTAGCGGGCCGCAGGCGCTGAATAGCATCGAGAATTCCCTGCGGGGTAAACTTGTCCGTGTCGTATGCGCCTATAGCCGCGCCGCAGATCCACTGGCCGTATATCTTCCCCCAGGCGAATTTGGCCCAGCCGGAATCGGTCTGCGTCATGTGAATCTTGCCGTCCTCAACGCACTGCCAATACTTGGCGGTAACTATATGCCCCAGGGGCAGGCTGTAATTGTGCAGCACCATCTTGGGCATTCCGGTTGTACCGGAGGAAAAGTAGATCAGCATAGGATCGTTCAATTTTACGGCCTTATCGCCCGTTGGTGCGTCAAATTGTTCGGAAGCCTGCTCTATGGCGGTGCGCATGTCGATAAAACCGCCGGATTCGGTATGTTCCGCACCAACCAGGGCTATTTTCTCAAGGCCCGGACATTGTGCGTGTGCGGTTTTAATATTTTCAAGCAGTTCCGGGTCATCGACCGATATAAGCATCTTCACATCGGCTATAGCGCAGCGGTATACTAGATCCTTTGCGGTAAGCTGGTAAGTACCCGGAATGGCCACGGCCCCTATCTTCATCAGGGCTGTCAGAAGTATCCATACTTCAGGGCGTTGCTTGAGAATCAGCATGACCACATCACCCTTGCCGATGCCCAGGGATAGCAGGGCATTAGCCGCCTTGCCGCTTAACCGCCTGATATCGGCAAAGGTAAAAGATTTCATATCCCCCGCGTCGTTGGTCCAGAGAAGGGCCAGCTTATCCGGCTGTATCAGCGCCCATTCGTCGGCTACATCGAACGCAAAATTAAAATCATCGGGCACGGTACAGCTATAGTTCTCGAAAAAATCCTCATAGCTTTCAAATTCAATGCGGGGACAGTAACGCGATAAAATTTCATTCATAGATATAATTATTCCTGTATTATCGTTATAAATTTTGAGGAGACGTAGGCCGCGCTCTGTCCGTGGGGAAGCCGTGCGTTAAAATAGATCGAATCCCCCGCGTTGAGGATATACTCCCGCTTATCAACCTTTACCCTTACCGATCCTTCCACAACAAAGTTGAATTCCTGCCCCGAATGCATTACAAGGGGCGCGGGTTCCTGCGCCGGATCAAGGTACACCATAAGGGGTTCCATGGTTCTGTCCTTAAAATTATAGGCCAGACTGGAAAATTCATAGCCGGGAAACCGCTCAACCCTTACGCCTTTGCCCTGTCTGCATACGCTGGCGGTATCCATTTTCGGGTCTTCACCGGTAAGCAATACGGTTGCGTCCGTACCCAAACGGCTTGAAATATTGTACAATACGCTGATAGGTATATCCAGTTCGCCCGATTCATACTTTGTATAGGTTTCGTAAGGAATCCCTATATCCTTAGCCATATCAATAAGGCTTATTTCCAAAACCTCCCGCAGTTCTTTAATCCTTCCGGGAATCTGTTTCAAATTATCCTGCATAAACTTCCTTTAATTATGGGGCCCCTCCGACTGCCCAAATATTTACCGGGCGCGTCTAAAAACTGTTTCCAAAGGAACCCTATAAACAGTAGTACACAAGTATTATCAATGTCAACAAGTTAAGTTTCCTGGGAGTTTGTGGGGCTTTGGCCCAAAAATAGTATAAATTTGCAATAAATTCCAATTTTATACCTTAAACCCACCCAACGGAGCCACGATAATCGGATTTTTTGCAAAAATATGCAAAAAATCCACAAGTGCAATCGGACACGAAGTGTCCGCGGCTGCTAGGCAAGCGGTTTTACTTTTAACCGCGAAAAACACGAAATGCACGAAAAGAAAAACAACGGCCAAAGAACCTATGGTTCCTGGGCGGTTAAATTTCTTCAAATCCGGTATTTTAGCGGTACTTGAAAGTAGTGTACTTTCCTTGTCCGTGTCTTTTGGTGCTTTTAGCGGTTGAATTTCTTAAAAATAAAATTGCTGTACGGAATAACCGCTTCCCACGGCAGGCCGCGCAAGCCGCCCCCTTTTCACGGGGGCTTTCGTGCCGCAAGCCTCCGCATCTTACTCCGGCAAATACTTCCATTCCCAAGTGAAAAATCCTCTGCTTGCGTTATATTTACCCGCCTTCTTGTCATTGCGGTTGTAAAACTCCATAAAATCATAAAAATGGTCATAGCTATCAGAATCCCTATATCTATATTTTTTCTCCTGTGCCGAAACATTAACAAAAGTAACGTTGCCGGGAATACTAATGGATTCCACGTATCGCGAAATAAGGATAGCGTTGCCGTTGCCTATATGGACGTTACTTATAATGGTTTCCTTTCGCTCGTTGGCAAACGCATTATTCCCGATGGCGGTAACCGGTTCGGCCCAAAGCGTTGCCGGAATAACAAGTTCACGATAGCGGCTGGTATCAACGCCGCGGCGGAAGCCCGTAACAACGCCGTTTTCAACAAGGAGCCAAAGATTAGCCTCCCAATCGGGAATCATCGTTATCTGGAAGGGCGTTTGTTCCGGCGGCGCTCCGTTGACCGACGCGACCCGTATGGACATCCCGCTGTCGCTTATATCCGCCGCTTTCACCGTGTTGAAGGTGAGGGGTGCGAAATCATCCGCGTTGTATGCAATGGAGATTTGGTTTCCATTCCGTTTGGGTCCGTATTCCGCGCGCCTTGAGTAGGTTTGCCTGCCGATTGCCTTACCCTGGTCGTTGACCAGTTCAAAGACCACGTTTATGTCATGGCGCCAGGACGTTGAGAAGGGATTTTGCCGCGTTACGCCGCTTCCGGGCCAGTTCCCCAGGCCCCACTCGTTTTTATGGCCGGTACTGTTTAAGCCGTCATACACGGCGCCGTAAACGCTTTGCGCCGCTATCCGCACCGAATCAAACCAATATGTCCGCCCCCGTAAATTTGTCTCGAAACGCGCATCCCTGCTTTCGGTTTGGTAGTTGATGTTCCCCCACGATATATCGTTTGAATAATAGAGCGCGTAGGGCGGATTTTCGGATGCGGAACTAATCAGGGTATAGATGGTTTCTTCGGTCTCCGTGAGCAGGGCTATCCAGTCCTTGCGCTACTGAATAAGGTCCCGCGTCCCCGCTCCGATGCTTCCGCTGGCAATCTGCGCGGTCAGGATGGACGCCCGGCCCGCGGTTTGCAGCATCGAGAGGTCTATCGCGGCGGCCTAGGAGTTTGTGGGGCTTTGCCCGAAACTGGATTTGCAGGGCATAGCCGGTGGGGGGCAAATGCCCCAGATCAAGTCCCGCCTCGGCGTTTTCGTCATAATAACCGGACAAGAGTTCGGCGTACTGGTCGTCAAGGCGTTCCCGATCCAGTACCTCCACGGCGGAATACCCCTTAAAACTGCTGACCAAATCACCCTGCACCAACGCGGGGAGATATGCCTGATCTTCCGCGAGGCCCTTCGCCCGCGGCGCGAGAATGGCGATGCTCGCTCCCTTGCCGCCGCCCTTAGGGCGCGGAGCCCCGTTTTTGTGTTTGCGCCGATTCTTTTACCTGTCATGTTCTACGATCCTTATTAAAAAAAAGGGGGACACCGCTGTGTTATTTTTTCTCGTCTATTTGTTTTTTTACCAAGCCAAGGAATAGTTCAATAATAACTTGAACAGTTAGTTTAAATATGCTACAATGTTTTCGTCAAACAAACGAGGAGTGAAAGCATTGATAGCAGAACGAATTCAGCGAATGATACCGCTATTGGACGAACGGCAAAAGCG